>NZ_FUWM01000054.1 GCF_900167185.1 Selenihalanaerobacter shriftii | reverse complement strand
CCCCCCTTACCAGACACACCTTCGGCATCTACCTTAAACGGTATGATGACTTCTGGTGCATCCAACTCGGGTGGTGTGACGGGCGGTGTGTACAAGGCCCGGGAACGTATTCACCGCGGCATTCTGATCCACGATTACTAGCGACTCCAACTTCATGCAGGCGAGTTGCAGCCTGCAATCCGAACTGGGAACTGTTTTAGAGATTAGCATCACCTTGCGGTGTAGCGACCCTCTGTACAGTCCATTGTAGCACGTGTGTAGCCCAGAGTATAAGGGGCATGATGACTTGACGTCATCCCCACCTTCCTCCAGTTTTTTGACTGGCAGTCTCCTTAGAGTCCCCACCTAAAAGTGCTGGCAACTAAGAATAAGGGTTGCGCTCGTTGCGGGACTTAACCCAACATCTCACGACACGAGCTGACGACAGCCATGCACCACCTGTCTCCGTGTGATCAAAAGATCAAATCCTACTTTCATAGGTGGTCACGGGATGTCAAACCCTGGTAAGGTTCTTCGCGTTGCTTCGAATTAAACCACATGCTCCGCCGCTTGTGCGGGCCCCCGTCAATTCCTTTGAGTTTCAACCTTGCGGTCGTAATCCCCAGGCGGGATACTTATTGCGTTAACTTCGGCACCGAAGGAGTCGAACCTCCAACACCTAGTATCCAGCGTTTACGGCTAGGACTACCCGGGTATCTAATCCGGTTTGATACCCTAGCTTTCGTGTCTCAGCGTCAGGAGTAAGCCAGAGAGTCGCTTTCGCCACTGGTATTCTTCCTAATATCTACGCATTTCACCGCTACACTAGGAATTCTACTCTCTTCTCTTACCCTCAAGTCTAGTAGTTTCAAAGGCAGTTCATCGGTTGAGCCGATGAATTTCACATTTGACTTACTAGACCGCCTACACACCCTTTACGCCCAATAATTCCGGACAACGCTTGCTCCCTACGTATTACCGCGGCTGCTGGCACGTAGTTAGCCGGAGCTTCCTCCACAGGTACCGTCAAACCTAGCCGTTATTTACGACTAGGGTGTTCTTCCCTGAGGACAGA
>NZ_FUWM01000053.1 GCF_900167185.1 Selenihalanaerobacter shriftii | reverse complement strand
TGAGAATTGCAAGGTTAAATGCACGGTTTTTCTAAAAAAATTGTCCTCTGTTTATTTATCCAAAATTTTACATAAAAATAAATGATCTGCTTATCTATAATAATTATATATCAATACTTTAAATAATAATTCATTTGTTTTCCCTACAAATACTCAAAATATATTTTTTAAATCTGTCAAGGACGTGCGATAGCACGGGCAAAGCCTTTATCCTTGTACTGATCTAAAAAATATTTTATAATCTTCAGCTAAGGAAAACAATTAAAATTGTATCTGATTTTACTGTGGTATTTAGAATAAAATTATATTTGTTAAGCAACCGATATTTTTTCTTTAAATATTTCTCTAGATGTTTTAAATCCAAACATCTTTCGAGG
The DNA here is from genome assembly GCF_900167185.1 of Selenihalanaerobacter shriftii. Taxonomy (NCBI): domain Bacteria; kingdom Bacillati; phylum Bacillota; class Clostridia; order Halanaerobiales; family Halobacteroidaceae; genus Selenihalanaerobacter; species Selenihalanaerobacter shriftii. Next base: position 1,107 of record NZ_FUWM01000053.1, on the reverse strand, counting down.
ATACGTATTTATAAATTTTTGTATCTTTTTGACTTCGTTTCTCGTTAAACCTTTAAAGCTTGATCCCTTTGGTAAAAATCTTCTAATCATTTTATTTATATTTTCATTAGTCCCTCTTTGCCAACTACAATATGCATCACAATAATACTGCTTTGTTCTTGAAATATTACTTCCTGTAAATGATTCTTCTATACCCTCATAGTTCTTAAATTCCGAACCATTATCAGTAGTAATAGTTTTAAATATTTCTCTAAACTTAACTACACCATGACGCCTCTCAATCCGATCTAGACCTTTGATTACAGACTCTTGTGTCTTATCCGGTATCTTCTCAATTATCTCTTTACGAGTAGTTCTTTCACTTAATACAAGTAAATTTGGTTCATCTTTATCTTTTTTACCTTCTACTAAGTCCATTTCCCAATGGCCAACTTCTTTTCTTTGATTTGCAATCTCTGGACGATCTCCTATAGTTCTATTCTGTTTATAATTTTTAGTGCTTTGGCTTTCCCTCTTTCTTTTCTTCTTCTTTCGATAATTACCATAAACTAAGTCATCTTTATCTATTAATAAAATACCTCTGTCTATATAATTATATATTGTTCTATAATGTATACTTGTTTTAAATTGATCACTTTCATTTATCTCATTTGCTATTACTTCTGGTGAATACTTTTTTTCTATTTTCTCTTCAATGTAATCTACCATATCAAAATCTTTACCTATCTTTAACTTTGGTCCTTTTGCTGTTGCATTTTCATCATATACCCCTTGGGCTATTTCTGGCACATAAACTTCTCTATCAGACCAATCTGCGTTTTTAAAAGTAGTTAAACCCTTTTTTATTTCTCGGCTTATTGTTGTCCTATGACAGTTCATTTCTCGGGCTATTTCACTATAATTTTTATTTTGCTTATTATATAAATGAGCAATAATCTTACGAGCTCCTAGTTTTAAATGTTTCCCTTTTTCTCTTTCTATGATATAATTACTTTGACGCATATTTGTGCCTCCTTAATGTTTAAGTGTGGTTACTTAACATTTTATCAGAGGAACAAGTATGTGTCATTTTTTTATTAGCCCGTGCATTTAATTATACAATGCACC
>NZ_FUWM01000052.1 GCF_900167185.1 Selenihalanaerobacter shriftii | reverse complement strand
CGTAGTCACGGTAGGAATGTTAGTTACCCAACATCCCCCGCACAGATCCCAGCGTGCGAAATTATCGCACTGGGCTCTTCAGTAAATATTCGCTTCCGCAATCAAGCATTAACTAAACTCAAATTCTAACTGATTTATTTCTGTTATCCTCGGTTTTAACATTCTATATCTATCTAGCACCTTATCAAATTCCTGCCAGTCAAAGCTACGTCTTTGACTTCTTCGATTTAACCACTTATATAGTATTCTTTTTGTTATTTTATAAAACTGATGAAGACTTTTATAGTTCCCTATTATTCCATAGTAATTGTAATATCCTCTTAGTTTTGAATTCAGCTCACTAAATAATCTTCTTAGTCGTTTATTTCTATTTTCTTTACACCATTTAGTAAAATTCTTTAGTGATTTTCTTAGCTTTTTACGTGAAGTTCTTCTTTTGATAATATCCTTACCTTTTCTTGAAGTTCCCCAGCGTATCTCAAAGCCTAAAAATTCAAAATTATTGTTTTCATATTTACGAAATCTAGAGAAACTAATTATGTTTGTCTTTTCTAATGAAAGTTGTAAGCCAAATTTGCTCAACCGTTTTTGTAAAATATGATAAAACCGTTCTGCATCTCTTTTATATCTGAATGCACAAACAAAGTCATCAGCGTAACGCCAAAGATGAGCTTCACCTGAACATCCTTTCTTTACTTTTCTTATAAACCAGATATCTAGTACGTAATGTAGATAAATATTTGCTAGAATGGGACTTATTATGCCTCCTTGGGGAGTGCCTGTAACTGGATGAATAACTTGTCCATCTTCTTTTAATATCCCAGCTTTTAACCATTTCTTGATTAGCCTTATAAATTCTTTATCATTGACTCTTTGTTTAAGCATTTCTATCAACCAATCATGGTCTATGTTATCGAAAAATCCTTTGATATCTGCTTCTACTATGTAGCTGTATTTGCCAAACTGTAATTCTTTTGTTAAAGATTTTATTGCTACTTTTGAATCCCGGTTTGGTCTATATCCATAGCTATCATCTATAAAATCTTGTTCATAAATTGCTTCTAAAATATCGGCAGTTGCTCTTTGTACTATTTTATCAGCAACCACTGGAATCCCAAGTGGACGAAATTTTCCATTGTCCTTTTCTATATTCACTCTACGTACCATTTTTGCATGATATCGTTTACCTATTAGGCTATCTAATATACCTTTAACATTATGTTTTAAGTTCTTAGCAAATTCTTTAGCAGTTATTTTATCTACTCCTGCAGCTGCTTTCTTATTTATGTTTTCCCATGCCTTAGTCAAAGCACTATGATTTATCTGCCTGTATAGGTCACGAAATCTATACTTTTTGAGTCGTTTTGCTTTCCTTGCTATTCCCTTCAGTGAGGTTTGCACTAATTGCTCCGGCCTTGCGCGTCCGGTTAGTGTTTCCTTTGATGGGTTCATATTCCTGTCACCCCTTCCCCATGTAACTAGCTTTCCTAGTCTCAGAGTACTATGAGTCAATCCGACTTCCTACAAGCTACGGGTCGTCCTCTTTTTCGATTGGATAGACCTTCCAGCAATTACTGGAACCTGTAGGACCTCCCAAGTTCCTGATATTTCTCTCTCTTCATGCCAGGTTCTCTGACCCCGACAGACCCTCCGGAATCTCACCTTTTACGATTCCTTCGTATTGACTTCCGCAACGTTAACTACGTCATCATCTGCATTTCT
>NZ_FUWM01000051.1 GCF_900167185.1 Selenihalanaerobacter shriftii | reverse complement strand
TTGCCTCTTGAGTAAGACCAACTACTCTATCAACCTCACCAGCAATTACACCATCGCTTAACTTCTCAAAATCTGACATTATTTTTCCTCCTTTTGAACTAATTTTATATCACTAACTAATCTATTTTACTCATCTTTATTTCTCTTTTCAGCATTTTCAACAATTTCATCAAGACGCTTAAGAATATCTTCTGAAAGTGGTTCCGCTTGATGCTCTTTAAGAATTTTTTGAGTCTTATCAATAACTCGCTCACCCATAGTAGTGCCACCATCATTTTTCCAACCAGGATATCGTTGACGATTAATTAATTCTGGGAACCAAGTCTCATCCTTAAAATGTTTCATTGTATGGTCTTGAGCAATGAAATGACCACCTGGCCCTACTTCATCAATAACATCCGTAGCCAAATGTTCCTTATCAACTTTAATACCTTTCATAATTCTTTTAACCATACCGATGATTTCGTCACCCATTACTAGCTGATATAAGGAACCAGTAGAACCATATTCAGTATATCCTACATCATGTACTAAGTTAGCTCCCGATTGAGCAGCAGTTAAAATGCTCATTGCTGCTTCTCCTGCAGCCTGCCCATCTAAAGTACAAGAATCTGTACAACCAGCAGTTCCAAAGACTGGAATTCCCATATGATGAGCTACTTCTGCAATACCAGATTGTAAAGCTAAGAACTCTGGAGAACCATAAGAGAATACAGTACTATTCATATCCATGATAGTATATACTCCACCCATGATAAATGGGTTTCCTTTATTTAAATGTTGGTTTGCAACAAGGCCTACTAAACTATCAGCTATGCCTAATGCTAATGTTCCAGCCAATGTCGCCGGAGTAGTACCACCGGACATAACACATGGTGTATAAATAATAGGTAATTTATACTTACCTGCATAAGTAGCCTTAGCAATTGCCTCTTTTGAATGAATCAATGGAGGTGTTGGTTCTGAATAAAGAGCAATAAATGGATTCTTTTGTAACTCCTCCATTCCACCAGCCACTACTGCAGCCATTTCAATAATATCTTCATACTGGTCTATGTCAAATCCCCAATGAAAGATAGGCTTAGTAGTATTTCGGATCATAGCATCAAAAGAATGAATATCAGACAATGATATTGTTACATCATCTGGAGTACCTAAATCCATTACAAAATCAATATTTGGTAAGTAATCACATGTTTTTGCTACATCAGCCTTATCCTCTTTTTTAGGCTTTCTTCTTTCTCCAGTCATCGGATCTATGTAATAATTATTAGTTGGTCCTGGTCCATAATAAGTATTATTTCCTTCAGCAATTATTGATCTATCGCCATTACGATCACAAAAAACAACTCGAGAAGGTGCTGAATTTACCGCAGCTTGAGTTACTCCTGAAGGAAATCTTACTTTTTCTCCCTCAACCCAACAACCTGCATCTTCAAGCACCTCAAGAGTCTCTTCATCATGAACTACAGCTCCAGTTCTTTCTAAAATTTCAACAGCCGCTAAATAAATTTTCTCACACTCTTCCTCACTAAGACTAGAGAAGTTAACTTTCTGATTAATTTTATAATTACTTCTTACCATTCTTTCCATAAACTCATCTCTCCTTTCACAGAATATCTATCATCAATTTAGCTTAATTAATTAGAATAATTAACCAATTAATTCTAAAGCTTGATCTTTAGCTGAAGCAGCATCCGGAGACCAACCATCTGCATTAATTTCTTCAGCAAAATCCGGAGTT
>NZ_FUWM01000050.1 GCF_900167185.1 Selenihalanaerobacter shriftii | reverse complement strand
TTTAAGAGTCGCTCTGGAAAGTATATTGACTAATTATAATTAGTAGCACCAGTTAATTATATTTAAGTTAATCCGAGGTGCTAATCTCTTCTATATAGATCTCTGGTATATACCTTCTCTTCAACATCTTCTAACTCTTGATTCATTCTATTTGCAACTATCAGATCTGACATATTCTTAAAATCTGCTAGATCCGTAATTACTTTAAAACCTGCAAACTCTTCTTCCTCTAGAGTTGGTTCATAAATGACTAACCCTACATCTTTATTCTCTAATCTATCCATTACTCCTTGAATAGCAGATGCTCTAAAGTTATCTGAGCCTGATTTCATGATTAGTCTGTAAACTTCTACTACTTCTGATTCTTGCTTTAGTATAGAAGCAGCAATATGATCTTTTCTAGTATCATTAGAGTTTACTATTGCATCAATAATATCATTTGGTATTCCTTCATAGTTGGCTCTAAGTTACTTGGTGTCTTTTGATGGACAATAACCAAAGGACTAAAATACTAATTTCTTATTTAATCATTATATTTTTTCCAACTACTTTCTTCATTATCCCATCTCTTTAACAATTCTTTTTCCTCAATAATGGCCTCATATATTGGAGATAGAAATTTTTCTAAACTCTTCATAACCTCAAAAAAGGAAATGTATTCTATGTTGATTCTTTTTAAGTAAGTACTCCACATTTGTGATCTTTCTTTATTATTAATAAACTTTTCTGTAAAAACTATTGCTTCTTCTTTAAGGGCAGTTCCTCTTCTTTGAATCGTTTCATAAACTGCTTCCTGAAGAACCCTACCATCAAAAGTATGAAGTCTTGAAATAGTATATAAATCATAAAAGTCTTTCATTCTACTGTTAATCCTACCTAGTTTAAGCATTGCTTCAAATTTTTCAGCAATTACTGATTCTAGAGAATAAACATTTACATCAGGTGCATCCAAATTTAATAAACTCGGATAGCTTAATTTTTTAGGCTTAGGAACAATTATATCTCCAAAACCTATATCCAACTGCAATTTCTTTCTCGCCTTTCCTAAATATGAAGTTATATTAATTCTGATTCCCTCATAATCAGCACCCTCAGTAATTGTTTCTGTTTTACATGAAAATAAAATAGTAATATTTGATTAAAATCTATCTTCTCTTTCCTGGATATATTCAATAATCTATCCCTAATTGATTTTATCTTGTTCTTACTCATATTAATACCTCCAAATAGGTCTTAGCTATATCCAAGACACCTATTTCCTCTGCATAGTCAAGTAGTTTATCAATATCTCTATCTTGTTTTTTTACATACTCATTTAGTACTTCTTTAACTATGTCCATTCCAACTCTATCCTTGAATTTTAAACAATCACATATTGTCTTTTCTAAATCATATATCCTTATCACGTTATTGTTTAGCTTTACTTCTTTGATTCCTATTTGAAATTGTTTTTCTGAAAAATATAATACTTTAATCGGAGGATAATCAGGCAAAACCGGTTTACGATCTTTTCTATGAATAGCTATATAATATTCAAAATGATTATAAGTAGTTATTTCATAGTAAGATAAAGCAGATAATAAACAGATAACGCCTTTAGGAACAATTTCATTTGCTTTAACAAACCCATTTTTTAGATAATCTATATCTCCATTATCCCAAAAGTACAAACCTGTTTTGACTTTATTTACAATTCCTTCTTCTACTAGTTCATAAAGGTAATGTGAATGAATTCCACTATTAATTATATCTTTGGTTCTTGCGTAGCCACCATTCTTTTTAAAAATATTTTCTATTCTCTGATGTTCTTTCTTCATAATAACCTCTCCTCTTGTAAAATTGTAGGCAATTTAATGTTGATGCCTACGTTTTTACAAAAATAATTATATCATCTTTATTCAATTTAATCAATAATTTATGGAATAAATATTAATTTTAAGCTAAAAATCCCATAACACTGAGTGGGTCAATGTTATGGGATAAATAGTTAGTTCGCTGCTTATATGTCATCAATATAATTCCGCTGCTTGCCGTTCATTCCGCCTCCTGCTTCATTCACTTTCAAAAAACACCGTTCCACCGTCCGTGGCT
>NZ_FUWM01000049.1 GCF_900167185.1 Selenihalanaerobacter shriftii | reverse complement strand
AAAAAAATTCCTTTTTTCAGTAGTTTATCATATGATGAACTAAAACAGATAGATGATTTAATTATTATGCGAAAATATAAAAAAGGTATGTTTGTTTTTTTAGAAGATGAACCTGGAGAAGCTTTGTTTTTTATTAAATCTGGTCAAATTAAATTATCTAAGATGTTAGAGACTGGTGAAGAACAGATCCTACAAATTTTAAAAGCTGATGATATTTTTGCAGAAGTAGTTTTATTTGACCAAGGACCTTATCCTGCTACGGCTGAAGTAATAGAAGATGCAAAAATAGGTATGATTAAGAGTGAAGATGTAAATAAACTTATCAAAAGGAATCCTGAAATTTCGATAAAAATTCTAGATGTTATGAGTAAAAGGTTAAGACAAGCACAAATGAAAATAAGGGATTTAGGTTTAAAAGATACTCGTGGTAGAACAGCAAGTATGCTAGTTAAATTAGCTGAAGAGTATGGAAAAGAAACTGATAAAGGTATTGAGTTGGAGCTTTCATTAACTAGAAAAGAATTTTCTAATCTGATTGGTACTTCTAGAGAAACCATTACTAGGATTCTAAGTGATTTTAAAGATGATAATTTAGTAGAAGTTGGTAGAAAACAAATTATAGTACTTGATCTAACCGGGTTAAAGAAATGGAGTTAATTATTTAGTTAGTCAATAAAAAAATTAAACAATACTTTATTCTTATAAAGGATACAGTTCTTGTATAGAACTGTATTTTTTATTATAATATCATAAATTCATTACAATTTTATGTTATAATACATATAACTAATATAAAAATTAAGAAGGAGGGAAAGGTGATGAATGGACAAAATGTAGGTTTTCTGATGGCTTTTGGAGCGGGATTAATCTCTTTTTTATCTCCTTGTGTTTTGCCATTAATTCCTACTTATATTACTTACTTATCAGGAGTTTCTGTAGATGAAATTAAAAATAAGCAGGAAAGTAATAGATTCAACAAAAAATTATATTTAAACTCAATAATGTTTGTCTTGGGTTTTTCTGCTATATTTATATTATTAGGGATGTCTGCAACATTTATAGGAAGATTTATGCTACAGAATCAGTCGATTATCAGAAAAATTAGTGGAGTAATAGTGATTATTTTTGGATTACATATGACAGGAATAATTAAGTTATCCTTCTTTTATAAGGAAAAGAAGGTTCACTATAGACCAAATAAAGTGACAGCTATTAGTTCTTTTTTATTGGGTATGGCATTTTCAGCAGGATGGACTCCATGTATTGGACCTATTTTATCTTCAATTTTAATTTATGCTAGTTCAAGTCAATCTTTATGGTTAGGAGGTGGATTATTAGCCACATATTCTTTAGGACTTGCAGTTCCATTCTTATTAACTGCAGTATTTATTAACTATCTTTCTAATTATTTGAATAGATTGAATAAATATCTAAATAAGATATCTATTGTTAGTGGTATTTTTTTAATAATTATGGGAGTTTTAATTTATAACAATGCTTTCCAATGGTTATCTACATTTACATTTTAATTAAAAATGAGGAGGGATTACTTTGAATTATAAAAAGGGTTTAATTATTATTTGTATACTCACTAGTATGATACTTTTAGTTGGATGTAGTCAATCAGATGCTGAACAGCAGGCAAATGAAGATATACCAGTAAAAGTTCAAGTTGGTTTTAGAGCCCCTAATTTTACTTTAACTAATTTAGACGGTAAAGAGGTTAGTCTTTCTGATTTTCGAGGAGAGAAGGTAGTATTTATCAATTTTTGGGCTACTTGGTGTCCACCTTGTCGATTAGAGATGCCTCATATGCAAGAAATTTATGAAGAGATGCAGGACCGAGTTAAGATACTAGCAGTAAATGTAAAAGAACCTCAAAATAAAGTAAGTAATTTTATAGATTCGAATGGATATGATTTTACTGTTCTTTCTGATAAAGATGGTAAGATAGCAGCGGATTATTTAGTAAGAGGAATTCCTAAGACTCTTATTGTAGATAAGAATGGTGTTATTAAAGCACAGCATGTTGGAGCTATGAATAAAGAGCAGATGAAAGAAATAATTAGTAAAGCATTGAATTAATTATCCTAAAATAGACTAAATAATTTGATAGTAAAGTGCAAAAGAAAAGGAGGTGAGGTATTGATGAAAAAATATATAT
>NZ_FUWM01000048.1 GCF_900167185.1 Selenihalanaerobacter shriftii | reverse complement strand
TTTTGGGATCAGTACAAGACTGATTTTGCGCCAGGTACTCATGTTAGAATTCATCCGTTATTAGACTGGACGGAGTTAAATATTTGGGAGTATATTGAAAGAGAGAATATTCCTATGGTTTCTCTTTACTTTGATCAAGGAGATGGAACTAGATATAGATCATTAGGTTGTGGCCCTTGTACTAATCCTGTGGAATCAACAGCGAGTAATCCAGCGGAGATAATAGAAGAGTTAAAGACTGGTAAGTTTTCTAATATAGCTGAACGAGCTGGACGAGCACAAGATAAGGAAGATGGTGGAGGTCTAGAGGAATTACGAAAAGAGGGCTATATGTAATAATAAGCAGTTTAATTGTATAAAAGAAAGGAATTATCGTCATGCCACAGCCAGCCTTGGGTTTTAGGCTGGATGGGGACGTTTAGAGGAATTACGTAAAGAAGGGTATATGTAAGTAGATAAAAGAATAAAATCTTTAAATATTTATTAGACACAGACTATCACAGACAAGCACAGACTAAAGACATAAAAAACAAAAACAATTATAGACTTAAATATTGTTGAATAATAAAGTGAAAAATTCAAATACAATCTCGTGTCAAAAAGATTTTAAAAGACAAATTAGACACAGACTTACTCAGACAAAACACAGACTAAAAAAGGAGTTCAGATTAAGATTAAGAAATTAAATAGAAAATAGATTATCGTTTGTTTTAGGAGTGAATATGATATAATAGTATTCCAAGCATAGACTAAAGATAAGAATAGAAAAGAACGGTGAAAGAAGATTATCTTAGTTTAAGAGTAAGGAGTGTGAGGTATGAGTGTGAATAATACTTATAAAGTGAATGATTTAGATATAAAAGAATACCTTGAAGATGTTAAAGAACGAACAGTACAAATGATAGATTTAAGTAAGATTATTCTTTTTGGTTCTTATGCCAGGGGAGATTATAATAGTAATAGTGATGTGGATTTGCTTTTTATAGTAAATGAGGATAATGACTCTTTAAGAAGGGTCAGACATAAAATAGATAGTCTATTACAAGATAGAGTTTTTCCAACTGATATTTTAGTATATACTGAAGATAAGCTTAAAGAAAAGGAAAATATAATAGGTGCCCTTCCTTATACCATTAAAGAGGAAGGAGAAGTTATTTATGACAAACAAAGAGAAAATTAATACATTAGTAAAGGAATGGTTGAAGAAAGCTAAAGAAGATTTAATAACTGCGGAAACTCTCCTCGTAGCACCAGAAAAGAAATTATCGTTTTTGACATCTACTATTGGTTTTTATAGTCAACAATGTGTAGAGAAAAGTTTGAAAGCTTTCTTAATTTATAAATAGATAGACTTTAGAAGAAGTCATGATATTAAATATTTGCTCAATCTATGTAAACGAGAGACTGATAAATTTGAAGTAATTCGAAGTAATAGTAGTTTATTAAATGATTATGCAGTTGAAGCAAGATATCCGGGAGATTATGAAGAATTTACTATTGAGGAATCTAAAAAAGCAGCAAATATAGCAAGGAAAGTTCTTGATTTATTAGAGGAAGTAGTGCCAAAAAATACTTACAAGATAAATAAAAAATTAAAAAATGATAATTAGACACAGACTGACACAGACCAAGCACAGACTAAAAATAAAACATAGACTTAATTAAGAGAGAAGCTTAGAAATGATAGAATATAGTTAGTTTGATATTGAATAATTATGAATTAGGATTTAAAAAGTCTTGTGGATAGTCTCGTGAAAGTCTCGTGTCAAAAGATAAATAATAATTAGGCACAGACTAACACAGACGAGCCACAGACTAGAAACATAAAGACAAGTTAAATATAAACTTTAAAAAATCTTGCCTTAGAAAATGTTTGAGGAGTCTTTTATGAGTGAATACCTATATAAAAATTTAACTCAAAAGATAATTAGATGTTTTTATAATGTTTATGATGAACTTGGATATGGTTTTTTAGAGAGTGTATATGAAAATGCTTTAATGATAGAATTTAAAAAGAATGATCTTAAAGCAGAAAATCAGAAAGAAATAAGAGTTTTTTATGATAATGAGGTTGTTGGAGAGTATAGAGTTGATATTATTGTTGAAGATAGAGTCATGATTGAGGCAAAAGCAGTTTCAAGGTTAAATAAGGCACATGAAGTTCAACTTGTAAATTATTTGAAGGCAACAGGGATGAGAGTAGGTTTGTTGGTTAATTTTGGGCAGAAGTTGGAGTTTAAGAGGAAAATATTTTGAAATAAAAACAAAAAATAATTAGACACAGACTAACACAGACCAAGCACAGACTAAAGACATAAAAAATATAAACAATTATAGACTTGAACTATTGTTGAATAATAAAGTGAAAAGCTCAAATACAATTAAACACAGAATAATACAGGCTAAAAACAAGCAATGAATTAGAAATAGTTAAGAATTAAAAATAATAGGATATAGAATTAATATTGAATAGTATGAATTTAGGTTTTAAAAGTTTGTGTACAGTCTCGTGTAAGTCTGTGTCAAAAGAATCTTTACAGATAGAGGAGAGTAGTTAATGACTGACATAATAGATAACCAAAAAGGTGATTTAAGTATAGTTATTGCTGGTCATGTTGATCATGGGAAAAGTACGATTATTGGTAGATTATTAGCTGATACTGATTCTTTACCTGATGGTAAGTTAGAACAAGTAAAGGAGACTTGTCGGCGGAATTCTAAGCC
>NZ_FUWM01000047.1 GCF_900167185.1 Selenihalanaerobacter shriftii | reverse complement strand
ATTCTTCTCTCTACCTTTAGCTCCGTCGGTAATCCAATCCTTTTCTGGTAAGTCATCAGCCCCAATATCTTTAAATTCTACTGGTTCCATCATCTGACCGATGATTCCATCACCGATAACCATAACTGGAGTTCGATATCTATCAGCAATATCGAAAGCCTCCATAGTTAAATCCACAGCTTCCTGGACAGAAGACGGTGCTAAAACTACTAATTTATAATCTCCATGTCCACCACCTTTAGTAGCTTGAAAATAATCGGACTGAGCCGGTTGAATTCCACCTAAACCTGGTCCTCCCCGGACTATATTTACAATGACTGCTGGCAATTCAGCCCCAGCAACATATGAAATTCCTTCAGCTTTTAAACTAATGCCTGGGCTAGAAGATGAAGTCAAGACTCTAGCTCCAGCTCCGGCAGCACCATAGACCATATTAATAGCTGCCACTTCACTCTCTGCTTGTAAGAATACGCCATCTACTTTTGGTAACTTTCTAGCCATATAAGCAGGCACTTCATTCTGAGGTGTAATTGGATACCCAAAGAAATACCTGCATCCAGCTTGAATGGCTGCTTCCCCAATTGCTTCATTTCCTTTCATCAACACTTTTTCACTCATTATACTACCTCCTCCATACTCTATTGAGTCATTGAACCATTTCTACTTAAATACTTCGATAACTACATCAGGACAGATATTAGCACAAAAACCACAAGCTATACATTCATCTACATCAGTAACTGCGGCCGGATGGAATCCCTTGATATTAATCTCGTCAGCCATGACTACTATATCCTTAGGGCAAACAGTAGTACATAATTCACATCCTTTACATCTATCCTGACTGAATTTTACCTCAGCCATCTTAGACCTCCTTCTCTCTTCTTTACTACTACCTCTACAATTTTTCTGTCTATGTACTTCCAGAAAACAACCTCTTTTCCCTGCTAAATGTCAATCTTTTTTATAATTGTACCACTTTATCAGTATGGGTTTTAATTATAATTATTTAAATTTAAAAAGTCTTGTTAAGAATTTATTCTCAACAAGACTTTATATAATCTTATTTCTTTTTCATAGCAATCTTAAGGCAAACGCCTAAACCACCATATAGAATTATTGAACCAAATATTAACATCATTAATGCACCAGTAGACATAATTAAGACACCTCCCTAGATAATAGGTCTTCTTTTCTTCCATTCCACTTAGTAAAACTCAGTGCAATACCTAAAATTAACATGGCAGCAGCAACACCCCAACCAAATTTAAGAAGCGCATTTAATTCATATCCACCATAAGGTTTAGATAACTCTAAAATAGTATTTTGTACAAACATATAACCTAAAATTAGAGGTGTCACAAACTTAATCATAATGTCCCACCAGTTTCCAATTAAGAAATCAGAACGTTGATTAGCATAATTTCTAAGTGTACTAGTCTTGTAAAGCCAACCTAAGATCACACATTCAACTAATCCAATTAATGCAATTCCAAATTGATTAACAAAATGGTCTACAATATCTAAAAAGTATAATCCAGCTCCAGTAGTAAAGATTAAACTACCTACAAAACCAAGTAAACAAACAATAGAAACTGCTTTCTTTCGCTCAATATCAAATTTGTCTCTAACTGATGCCACAAAAGCCTCAATTAATGATATACTCGAAGAGAAACCTGCAATAGTCAATGCCAAAAAGAAAATAATAGCAAATAAACTCTGGAATGCTGGTAACATATTAATAGCTTTAGGGAAAGCTATAAAAGCTAATCCTATACCTTGAGTCACTACTTCAGAAATAGGCTGTCCAGTCTGTGCTGCCATATAACCTAAGATTCCAAATACTCCAATTCCTACAATAAAACTAAAACCACAATTAGCCAAAGCTGTAATAAAAGCATTATTCACTATATCTGAATCCTTCGGCAAATAACTAGAATAGGTAATCATAATCGCGAAACCAACACTTAAAGTAAAGAATATCTGTCCATAAGCTGCTAACCAAATCTTAACATCTAATAAAGCACTAAAATCAGGTTCCAAAAACTTATTAACACCAGCTAAAGCACCAGGCAAAGTAACACCTCTAACTGTGATAATTAACATAAATAAAGCCAATAAAGGCATGAATATTTTTGATGCTTTTTCAATCCCTTCTTGTACCCCTTTATATAAAATAAAATAATTAATCAACCAAACTGCTAATACTCCTAATAAAACAGTCCAATTTATTCCACCTAATTGTGAAATACCCTCTGTTAACTGTAAATGACTATTATAAAAGAATCCTTCTGGATTATCTCCCCAAACTCTTCCAAATGCATAAACAACATAATTTAAACTCCAACCAATAATTACTGCATAGTAAGTTGTAATTATAAATGAGACTAGTGAAGGCCACCAGCCTAACCATTCCCATTTTTCACTCATCTTTGCAAATGAAAATGGTGCCGATCCTCTCATCTTATTTCCGAAACTAAACTCTAAAATCAATAGAGGAATTCCTGCCGTTAATAGAGCAAAAAAGTATGGAATTAAATATGCTCCTCCCCCATTATCATAAACCATATAACTAAATCTCCATATGTTGCCTAACCCTACAGCTGACCCTATAGCTGCTAGAATAAACCCTAGTCTTGATCCCCATTGGGCATCATTATTATCTGTTGCCATTTCTACTCCACTCCTTATTCAAATAATATAATTTCTAAAATACTTTTACTACTACCTAATCTCTTATCTCATCTTTTCTCTTCTTTTTTTACTTTTTAGTAAAAACGGTCTCCCCCCCCTTTCATGTAATAATATAAGTGACTTATATATGTAAGTTATATACCTAATAATAATACAATATAATATCTGAATTTGTCAAATATAAAAAATTCCTCAGAACAGTTTAAACTGTTCTGAGGAATAAATCATCTAATGAATTATCCTACTACTACTTCTTTACCTCTTTGTAGCGCTTTTTCATTTAGCGGTAAAAGATTATGTCTATGTTCTGGTAATACATTTTCTAAAGCTTCCATTACT
>NZ_FUWM01000046.1 GCF_900167185.1 Selenihalanaerobacter shriftii | reverse complement strand
CACAGAATACATGGGTCACTAAATTATCTTACCCCTGTAGAATATAGAATGTTAATGTCCGAGAAAAAAGTGTCCTAAAAAGGATTGACAATCCACTAAGAATACTTATGTATTAGTACATATATATATATTTGAGGATGTAATGAAAAAAGATAAAAAAAGATTTTTACAAGGTATCCTTAAATTAGTTAATTTATTAAAGAGTCAGGATTTAAAGCGATCAACAATAGCAATATACATATATAATGAAGAATTTTTTAAAGGAATAGACCCAGGATGGTTCATGGAAGCCAGTGGTTGGATGAGTCACAACCTTCATTTAGATGAAGAACATCAGGGGATGGAGAGAGATATATATAAATATAAAAAACACAGGAATATAGTATATTTTATATATTCAAAAGATTATGACCAAATAAATACGATAAAAGACATAGAGAATAGAGTATGGCAAGATTAAAAGAAGGAAAGGAGATAATAATAGAATGACAAGCAAACCAGAATTTACTAATGACTTAGAGTGTTTGATGTTCAGTGATATGGTTTATGAAGATTTTGAAAATGGAGTAGATGGTGATGGATTAAAATCATTAAAAGAAATTTTTTCTAACAATGAAAGATTTCATGACCCAGTAAGAAAAAGAAGATTCGAAGAGTATAAACGAAGTGTAGCTACCATGGACAATTGGGAATTTATGATGAAAAGTGGAGATAATGATTTTATATCGACAACTGAAGAAGATTCAAATACAGTAAAAGAATATTTTGAGAAGTTGTTTTTAAAAGAATTTGATGATTCTCAATTAAGTAATCAAGTTAATTGGATAGGTAATAATATTGATGAAGTGAAACAAATATATAAGGTAGCATCTAAATCATTGATAAATGAATTCTTTACGATCAAACCAGTTGAAGAAATAATAAAGCTAGATGTAGGAGGGGGAGGAGGGTTTTATGCAGCAGCGTTTAAACATAAGCAACGAAATGAGATATTAATTACTTATCGCGGAACTAATCAAAACATTGAAGATCATGCTTTGATTAATTGGCAAATGGTGTATTAGATTTAAATCGTAAAACCGGGAAAGCAAATATAAGTGAAAAGTATAGGAATGCAGATGGTAGTATAAAAGAAAACGATTTAAAAGATGTTTTAGCTAAAACATTTGCAGAAATTGAAATGTGTGAAGATTACACTGGGCATCCAATTATAAGTTTTTTAAATTATTTAAAAGATGTATCTGATTTAAACTTTACTTGGGAACAGATTAAAGAGAGTGAGAAAAAGAAGAAAAAATTAATGATTGATGAATTATTTAATGTTAAAATTGTAGAGCGAATTGCTAAATTAAATGATAAATATAATTTATATAAGACTCGGGAGAATGAACGGGATCTAATTAATTATTCTAATTCATATGACGCGGTAGGAACAATTTTTAATCATATTGGTCCTTGCAAACTTGTGGATGAAAATTTTAAAGCTAATCAAGGAATTCGAGTAGATTTATGGGAAGCCATAAAGACATATAAGAATAATAAACTTGAAATAGTAAGACAACATCGACTTAATATTTTCTATCCTTATGTAAAAGTAAAACTAAAAGAAGGGGGTAACTTTAGACATGCTAAAAATAGATTTCGCGAAAATGCTAAAGTTGGCGATATAACTAATAATGTAAGTAAAGATTATTTGTGTTCTGTAACAAAATTAATATTTAAAGAATATGTTAATGCTATTCCTAATTTCACAAAAGAATTGTTTCAAAAATATATAAGATCAGGTAAAAGCAAAAGACATTTAAAAAGATATCTGAAAGGAATGCTACAGCATAGTGCGTGGTTACAACATAGACAATTAGATATAAATGCCGATTATTCATTACAAAATTATGCCCAATATCAAGATGATAAAACTGAGAATAGTTATGTAAATGCATACATTTTAAAAGATGAATCTGCAATTAAAGCTTTAAATAATAACAATAAAACATACAGATTAGATGTTTCGATCTTTAAACAATTACAAAGAATAGGATATAACGAAATAAATGAGTTATGGGAGTGGAAGTTAACTAATAAAGGAGCATTTTTATTATTAGGAACTAGAGGAATAGATAGTAAAGATAAATTAACAGATTATGGTGAGGGAATTAATAATCAAGAAGTAAGGCTTAAAGTTGAATTAGAGGAACCCTCTCAAAATAGGCTTTATGGTTCCCATAAACAACGCAGTAATTATCGTCAAGAGTTAGATAATGAATATTTTGTAGAAGATAAAGAGATCTATCAATTTAAGAATACCCACGGCTTAGGCTTTCAAATCTTAAGTCAATATACCAATCCTGAGCAGACGATTAAATTAGATGCTAAAGATATTTCAGGTACTTATAGGGAAGTAGATAAAATCAAAGGTAAAAGGAAAGTCGGCGGTGAGAAGTATTATGGACAGAATATAGTCTATAAACCAAGTAGGTATGAGCTGGTATATCTATATGGTCCCAATAATGAGGATAAATTAATTATAGATGGCTTTAAGAATGGAGATTACGGAATTAATCTGAAAGATAAAGTAAGAGAAGCTAAAGACGAAAAAGCACCTATTACTTATACACCTCATAGAGTGAGAAGTAAACCGTTTGAATTTAAAATCTTAGAAAAATTAGAGATAACAAAATCTATTTATGATCATACTAGAGTAACTATTAAAGGAGTCATAGATGAAGATAATGCTAAAGAATATGAAAGAAAGTTAGACGTAAAAGATCCAAAATTAGTCATGACCTATAATAATCAAGATCATAAGATATTATTTAAAGGGATTATAGAAGCTTATGACCTTGAATTTAAAAGACGTGAATATTATCTGACCATCAAAGCAGTCTCTTACAGTAAATTACTTAAAAGAGCTAGACGAAATAGAATTTATCAAAATCTAGGCACCACCTATGGTCAAGTATCAGATAAGCTGATGGAAGATAATCCTAAATTTAATATAGTTTTTGCTGATGATGCCCAGGCTCAAACCCCATTAACAACTAAAGATTATCCTCTAATCTTACAATACAAAGAGAGTGAATGGGATTTTTTAAAAAGAATATCATCTTATCTAAATCTACCAGTAATAGTAGATGATACTAAAGATGATCAGGAAGGTATAAATATATTACTTGGTACTCATATAGGTAAAGCAAAAGAATTAGATAATATATCCGTAGTAGAAATAAAAAAGACCAGAAGAAAGAATCATAAATTTCATTATTATAAAGTAGATTGTCATGAACATTTTAGGTCAAAAGAAGTATTTGATATCGGTAAGAAGGTTAAATATCGCTTAACTAATCAAGAA
>NZ_FUWM01000045.1 GCF_900167185.1 Selenihalanaerobacter shriftii | reverse complement strand
TAATGTTTAAGTGTGGTTACTTAACATTTTATCAGAGGAACAAGTATGTGTCATTTTTTTATTAGCCCGTGCATTTAATTATACAATGCACCAAAAAATTTTATTTAAATTTTAATATATAAGAGTAATTAATTATTATAAAATTAATCTTAATTTAATACTGTAACTGTAAACCTTCAAGATAATTAGCTTCTCTTTGTTCTAATAATTTATAATACATTAATTGAGATTTTTCTGTATTCATATTTGTATTATAACCAACCTTTTTATCAAAGAACATATATGTAATTAATTTACTAGCTGAACTTAATAGACGCTTTATAGGAGATGATTGATTGTAATAGATTAAATTAGGTTCTCCTTCCATTCCAGCTAAATTAGCAGCTTTATCCACAGCATCATAAAAAGTACCTAATTTATCTACTAATCCTAGTTTTTTAGCCTGTCTTCCTGTATAGATTCTTCCATCTGCTAATTTTCTAACTTTATCCTCTGACAGTCCTCTCCCTTCAACTACTGCATCTACAAACTCTTGATAAACACTATCTATCATATTCTGTAATATTTTTTCCTCTTTAGAAGTTAATTCTCTACTTGGACTTCCCATATCCTTATGAGGTCCACTTGTAAAAGTTACAGGTTTAACTCCTATCTTATTATATAATTCTTGTAAATTATTGAACTGCATAATCACTCCGATACTACCGGTGATAGTAGAAGGATCAGCATAGATTTGATCAGCAGGTGCTGAAATATAATATCCTCCAGAGGCAGCTACATCACCCATAGAAACTACTATTGGCTTTTCAGTTGCTTTAAATTTCTTAAGTTCCCGGTAAATTTCGTCAGAAGCAGCTGAACTTCCTCCTGGGCTATTAACTCTTAATAATATAGCTTTAACCTTTTTATCATCCTTAGCTTGATTAATTTGCTTCATAACAGAACGCGATCCGACACCAACTCTACCCAATACACCTCCACTACTACCACTAGTTATAGGGCCACTAATATTAATTACTGCAATCCCCTCTTGTGTTACTTCTTTTCCACCAGAAATACTATTAATAATTAAAAATCCTAAACCCCCTAAAACTAATAAGACCACAAGAATACCAACACCTATGGTCAAAAGTATCTGCTTAAGACTAAAATTCATCTAAATCCCTCCTAGTTCCATAAATCCCTCTTACTTAACTTAACCAAGATTTGAATCAATAATTAATAATTAATTATAACGCCTTATCTACCACCTTCATAGCACAATATGATCCACACATCGTACAAGTTTCTTCATCTTTTAATGTTTGGTTGTGTGCTTCTCTTGACTCTTTTGCTTTTTTAGGATCAATAGCCAATTCAATCTGTCTTTGCCAATCTAATGTTTTTCTTGCCTTAGCCATTTCTAAATCTCTTTTCTTAGCACCAGAGACACCTTTAGCAATATCTGCAGCATGAGCAGCTATTTTAGAAGCCATTACTCCTTCTCGTACATCTTCAACACTTGGTAATCCTATATGTTCTGCAGGAGTTACATAACATAAAAAATCAGCTCCAGCAGATGCTGCCATAGTACCACCAATAGCAGAAACAATATGGTCATAGCCTAAAGCAATATCTGTTACTAATGGTCCTAAAACATAAAAAGGTGCACCTTTACATAGCTCTTTCTGAAGCTTTATATTAGTTTCAATCTGATCATAAGGAACGTGCCCCGGGCCTTCTACCATTACCTGTACTTCTGCTTCTCTAGCTCTGTCCACCAATTCTCCTAAGATTAATAACTCATGAATTTGAGAGCGATCTGTAGCATCAGCTAAACATCCTGGCCTTAATCCATCACCTAAACTTAAAGTTACATCATATTTATAAGCAATTTCTAATAAACGATCGTAGTATTCATATAAAGGATTCTCCTGCTCGTTATGTAGCATCCAACCAGTCATAAAAGAACCACCACGACTGACTATATCAGTAATCCTGTCTTCATCCCTTAAATGACGAATAGTCTCTAAAGTTAAACCACAATGAACTGTAATAAAATCTACCCCATCTTTAGCATGTTCTTCTATTACTCTAAATAAATCCTCAACTGTCATATCAATAATAGCTTTTCCGGTATTTAAAGTCTCAACGGTAGCTTGATAAATAGGAACTGTCCCTAAGGGAACTTCTGTTTCAGCCATAATAGTCCTTCTAGTCTCTGTTATCTTCTCCCCAGTCGATAAATCCATTACTGCATCTGCTCCAGCTTCTACAGCTACCTTTAATTTCTTTAACTCCTTGTCTATCTCTGGATAATCCTCTGAAGTACCAAAATTAGCATTAACCTTAGTGGATAATCCTTTACCAAAACCTCGAGGCTTTAAATTATGATGATTATTATTAGCTGGAATTACAATTGTCCCTTCTGCAATACCTTTACGAATAAATTCTGGGTTTACGCCTTCTTTCTTAGCTACTAATTCCATACTATTAGTAATTTTTCCTTCTTTTGCTTTTGTTACTTGAGTCATTTAAACTCCTCCTTTAGTATTAATTAATAAAAACTTAGTGCTTTAAAGCTTATAATTATCTTATAAGCATTTGATCAGGTTTTTATAGTAACTTCTTGCCGCAGATTCTATATCCTCAACTCCAACTATTCCAGAAACCACAGCGACTCGTTTAGCGCCTGCTTTAATAACTTCGTGAATATTATCCAATTTTATTCCACCAATAGCTACAAATGGAATCTCTACTCTTTGACTAACTTTCTCTACTAATTCTAAACCTACTGGATTATAATTCGGTTTAGTTTGCGTTGGAAATACAGGACCAACGCCAATATAGTCTGCTCCCATTGCCGCAGCTTCTATTGCTTGCTCTAAACTATGAGTAGAAATTCCTATAATCTTATCATTACCCATCATTTTTCTAGCCTCTTTAATTGGTAAATCATCTTGACCTAAATGAACACCATCAGCATCAATAGCCAAAGCTATATCTACTCGATCATTAACTATTAATGGTACTTCCGCAGACTTAGTAATTACCTTTAATTCATTTCCCATATTTACTAAATTTCTAGTAGACATATCTTTTTCTCTTAGTTGAATAATATCAGCTCCACCAATAATAGCTTCTTTAACTACTTCTAAATTATCTTTTCCTTGTGCAATATTTTGGTTAGTAATCACATATAATTTAAAATCCATATTAGACCTCCCAATAAAATATATTTTAGTATATAAATAATAATAACCACTGAACATGCTAATGGCATAGTTCAGTGGTTAATAAATATCTCACCACTACTTCCCTACGCTAGAATTAGCTAGATCAGGTTCAAAGGGTCAAGAGTTAAACCACTCTTTCTCAGTCCTAAATTAGGGCTCCCCTAGTAGACATATATATTCTTTTCTCTGTTATTATACTGTATTCAGGTTAAGATATTAATATTCCTGCTTATATTATTAAGTCATTTTTGCAATCTCTTTCTTAGTAATAATATTGATGAGTACATCTGAATTATCAATCTGATCCAGTTATAGTCATTTCACCATTTTCTGGAGTAAGTTCGTGACAAGTGATACAGCTATTCTCACCTTCTTTAACACCAGCTAAAAATTCGTTATTTCTAGTATTTCCTACTAAGTGTGCTTTATGTACTATCTTACTTAACTCCACGGTAAACTGCCCATGACACCTCAAGCAAGCATTTACTCCCTCTTCTTTAAGATTATTAACTGGCATATGATCATCTGGAATAATCTTCTTTAAACTATTATTTGTGCCAAATTGATGACAATCAATACATGCTTGATTATTATTTTTAGTTAAATTTTCAATTGATTTGGTTTCTTTAGCAATAGCTATAATATTTATTAGTGCAACTGTTAAAATTATAATTACAAAGATCAATATATAT
>NZ_FUWM01000044.1 GCF_900167185.1 Selenihalanaerobacter shriftii | reverse complement strand
TATCAGACCAATCTGCGTTTTTAAAAGTAGTTAAACCCTTTTTTATTTCTCGGCTTATTGTTGTCCTATGACAGTTCATTTCTCGGGCTATTTCACTATAATTTTTATTTTGCTTATTATATAAATGAGCAATAATCTTACGAGCTCCTAGTTTTAAATGTTTCCCTTTTTCTCTTTCTATGATATAATTACTTTGACGCATATTTGTGCCTCCTTAATGTTTAAGTGTGGTTACTTAACATTTTATCAGAGGAACAAGTATGTGTCATTTTTTTATTAGCCCGTGCATTTAATTATACAATGCACCCCCACATCTGTAAAAAGAATTGATAAATAAAAGCACCCAATACTCCTCCAATAATTGGACCAATTATCGGTACAATTAAACCATAACCCCAATCTGAATCTCTCTTCCCAGGAATAGGCAAAACTGCATGAGCAATTCTCGGCCCTAAATCTCTAGCTGGATTAATTGCATATCCTGTTGGTCCACCTAAACTTAAACCTAAAGACCATACTAAAAAGCCTACTAATAACGCTCCTAAAGCACCTGCTTCGTTATGGCTATTGGAAATTCCTAGAATCCCAATTACTAACATTGCTGTCCCTATAATCTCAGTAATCATATTCCAAGGAATATTTCTAATCGCTGGACCTGTTGCGAATACACCTAGTTTGCCATCTGCATCATCAGTTACAGCAAAATGATCTCTATATGTCAAATAAACCAGTACTGCTCCTGCAAAAGCACCTAACATTTGTGCAGCAATATATCCAGGAACTAAACTCCATGAGAAATCACCAATTGTTGCTAAGCCAATAGTTACTGCCGGATTAATATGGGCACCACTTACCCAACCAGTTACATAAACAGATATTGCTACTGCAAACCCCCAACCTGTTGCAATAACAATCCAATCGCTACCCTCACCTTTTGATTTCTTTAAGACTACATTAGCAACTACTCCATCTCCTAATAAAACTAAGATTAGTGTTCCTAAAAATTCAGCTGCATACATTCCCATCTGTGATGCCATTAAATCTCCTCCTTGAAGTATTATTTTTTATTAAGCCAACTCTTAATCATACTATTATAATTCTGTCTCCCCCTTCCTCTTCTTTTTCTAAATAAATTAACAAGTAATAAAACATAAAAAGCCCTGCCTAGTCACTAAAACATTATCTACCAACCCAGATATACTGGTACCTATAATTAGGTAGACTTCTCCCTTTAATGACTAGACAGGACTTTCTCCTCTTCTCTATCCCATCTTTATGTCTCTTTATTTAATTTTCAGATTATTATAAAAACTGATGTTATTAACATTATATATATCAATTGAACATTTGTCAATAATTTTCGACAATTTTCTGATATTTATTTAGTTACATTTATACCTTAAATTCCCATAGATCCTTACTACTAGTAGAAACTGCTAAAATTTCTGTCTGTAATATATTCTTTAACTGTTCTTTATTCTTGATTAACCCTCCAGCAATAATTGGTAGCTTCAGTTTTTGACGCAAATCGCTAATTATATGAGGCAGAATTAAACCTGGCAATACTTCAACTAAATCAGGCTTTGAACTTTTAATAATATTGACACCTGTTTCAAAAGCAGAAGAGTCCAAGATAAATAATCTTTGAATTGTAATTAAATCATACTTCTTAGCAGCTTTAATTAGATAATTTTTGGTGGTAACTATACCATCAATTCCTACTTCTTCTGCTAAGTATTTCATTCCATATTTATCTTTCCCTATCCCTTTTACTAAATCTATATGTAAAAAGACTAATTTATCTAACTCAATAGCTGTTTCAACAATTTTAGGTAGATTAAATATATTACCACCTAAAACAAAAATAGCCGCTATCTTCTTTTCTGGAATAGATTCTAAATCTTTTAATGTCTTAACTGCTGCAATTACTGGCCGTTCTTTTAATATATGTTCAAAGTATAGCATTTTTTCACTCCTAATTTTTATTAATATATTGCATATAAAATAACTATATTATACTAAAACTATTATTTAAATTCAAACAAAAAATCCTACCCAGTCATTAAGGTGACTAACTTATCTAAAAAGCTAACCTTAATAATTAAATAGGATTTCCTTTACATACTTTATTTAAAAATTTACTTAAAAGCAATCACTGAAATTTCAACTACTACATCTTTTGGTAGACGAGCCACTTCTACACAAGCCCGTGCCGGAGGTTCTTCATCAAAATATTCGGCATAAACTTCGTTAACTTTACCAAAATTATTCATATCATCAAGAAATACTTCAGCCTTTATTACATCTTTTAATTCATAATCTGCTGCTTCTAAAACAGCTTTAACATTATCTAAAACCTGACGTGCTTGAGTTGGAACATCTCCTTCAATTAAGTCACCAGTCTTAGAATTAATAGGAATTTGACCTGAAACATAAAGGTTCCCTCCTGCTTTAGTAGCCTGAGAATATGGTCCAATTGCTGCTGGAGCCTTATCTGTACTAATAATACTTTTACTCATAATGAATTCCTCCTTTATTTTCTATTTAATCTTATCTTAATCTTTTTAAATCATATCCTGATTCTTTAAGTTTATTAATGATTTTTTCAATATGTTCTGAATCCTTGGTCTCTAATGCTAACTCTACTTCAGCCTGTTTTAAAGAAATATCTGGATTTAAACGATCATGATGAACTGAAATCACATTTGCTTCTGTCTTAGCGATAACGCTTAATAACTTTTTTAAAACACCGGGAGTATCTGGTAAACGTGTAGTCAATACAGTTCTTCTACCCGCTTTAACCATACCTCTATCTATAATTGTAGAAATCATATCTAAATCTATATTTCCACCACTTAAAACTATAGCTACTTTCTTACCATGTAATAAAATCTTATCATTCAATACTGCAGCTAATCCAGTAGCTCCTGCTCCTTCTACTATTAGCTTTGACCGCTCTGATAATAATGAAATAGCATGAGCAATCTCCTCTTCACTAACAGTTACGATATGATCAACATATTTTGAAATAATCTTATAAGTTAAATCTCCTGGTCTCTTAACAGCAATTCCATCAGCAATAGTATCTACTGTTGTTAAAGTCTTTACTTCCCCTCGCCTTAATGAAGCTTTCATAGAAGCTGCTTGAACTGCTTCCACACCAATTATCTCTACATTAGGCTTAGTTTCTTTAACAGCAGTTGCAATTCCAGACAGTAATCCACCGCCTCCAATAGGTGCAATGATTACTTCTACATCTGGCAACTCTTCTAAAATTTCTAAACCAATAGTCCCTTGACCAGCAATCACATCTAAATCATTAAATGCTGGAATAATAGTAGCCCCTGTCTCTTCTGCATATTCTTCTTCTTTTTCGTGTGCCTCATCATAAGTATTTCCACTCAAAATCACTTTAGCACCATAATCTTGAGTAGCTTTCACCTTAGCTATCGGTGCTCCTTTAGGCATAATAATTGTGGAATCAATCTCAGCTTTAGTAGCTCCTAAAGCAACCCCTTGTGCATGATTACCAGCTGAGGCAGCTACAACTCCTTTTTCTTTCTCTTTAGCTGTTAAGTTAACTATCTTATTATAGGCACCTCTAATCTTAAAAGAACCCGTCCTTTGTAAATTTTCAGGTTTTAAGTATATTTCATTTCCACTTAATTTGCTAAAAGTTCGAGAATAATCTAATTCTGTTTCTTCAATTATCCCATCCAAATTATGTCGAGCATTCTTAATATCCTGTAGCGTCACTAACTCCATTAATATCTACCCCCTATTTAGGGCCTATTCAAGGACGAATTACTGCTTTATTTAGTAGTATTTCTAATTAATCAATATTTATCCTTAAAAATTATCTATTTTCACTTTGTCCCTTCAATCTCTTTTAAATAATTGTAAATAGTATATCGTGAAACACCTAAATCTTCAGCTGCTGCCTCAACAGCTCCTTTAATCATGAAAGCACCACGTTTTTCTAAAAATCTAATTACTTCTAATTTATCCTCTTTATTCATAAAAGGTACTGGCTTATCTACCTGGGATTTAGCTTTATGAATCATTTCTGCTAATATTTCAGTAACATCACTGGCAAATGTCTCTTGTTGTTGAGGATCATCTGCAAGGTTACCTTCTACTGAACATAAATCATCAATAATATTTTGAGTCAAAAGCAAGTTAGTAATATCGTAATTAATACATAAGCATCCTATAACTTTACCAACTTCATCTTTGACAAACATAGTTGAAGATTTAAAAGTCCGTCCATTTTTAGTTTGATTACGATATTTTAAAACATCATCTATTTCCTCTTCATTTCGTAAAACTCTTAAAACCAAATCAGTCACAGGTCCACCTAAATCTCTATCAGTCAATTCTCCAGCCAAAAAAACAATAGAGCTTTCGGGATTACTCAAATCATGGATAACAACTTCTGAATTATCGCCTAAAGTTTGATAAATACCTTTACCAACTATTTTTAAATTATCTAAATAAGGGTGGATGTCTCTTTCATTATCAACTAATATTCTCATAATAGTTTCCTCCCATGCTCTCCTACTAATAAATATTTAATTAATAATTAGCTACTACTTTTCCTAATGCAATAGAAGTTAATTTATTGACATGATCATCTGCTCTTGAAGACATGGCTACTGGAGTACGGGCTCCCATGACAATACCAGCAATCTTTGTGTCCGCATAGTAAGTTAATGCTTTATATAGTACATTTCCTACTTCTATGTAAGGAACTAAAAAGATATCAGCTCGCCCAGCTACTTCACTTTTTATCCCTTTTCGCTTTTTAGCTTTTAAACTAACAGCATTATCAAAAGCTAATGGACCATCAACAATTCCGCCTGTAATCTTACCTTCAGCATTCATTTTAGCTAAAGCTGCTGCATCTAATGTTGCCGGCATCTTTTCATTTTCAATTTCAATAGCAGCTAAAGCAGCAACTTTAGGATTTTTCACCCCTAAAGCATGGGCCATACTAATTGAATTTTGAACAATGTCAACTTTTTCTTCTAAACTAGGTTTAATGTTAATAGCAGGGTCAGTCATAAATAATAATCTATCCGATTTTGGTATATCTAATGCTGCTACATAACTTAGTAATTGTCCTGTTCTCAACCCAAAATCCTGGTGCAAAACAGCTTTTAAAATAGTAGCACTACTAATTAACCCCTTCATCACGAAAGCGGCATTACCAATATGAACCTGTCTAACTGCTTCTAAAGCAGCTTCTGAATCATCAGCTATATTGATAACCTCTGCCTTATTTAATTTATACCCTACTTCCGCAGCTGCTTCCCGTATCCTTGTTTTATCTCCTACTAAAATTGTTTCAATTAAACCTCTTTCTTCCGCCAACTTAATAGCCTTTAAAGTGTCACTATCATAAGGTGCCGCAATACTCATAGTACTCACTTCTAGTACTTCTGCTTGTGCTAATAATTCGTCAAAATCATTTATCAAGTTCTTTCCCTCCTGCAAAACTTCAATTAATAAATTACTTACTCCTACTCTAATACTATTCTCCATTACTTTATTTTCTTTTTAAAGGTACATAATTCCTTCTTATGCACTTAATAGTTTATGAATTTTATTAATATTTGGTGATTATATTACTTGAAGAAATCAGGAGAGAATTTCTCCAACTTAATAAAGTTCTTATTTACTTAGTTAATAACTCTTTAGCATCATGATATTCTAAATCAAATACTTCAGCTACTGCTTTATAAGTTACTTTACCTTCATAAACGTTTAATCCCTTAAGTAATGCTTTATCATCTAATAAAGCTTCTTTATATCCTTTATTAGCAATCTGTACTGCATAAGGTAAAGTTACATTAGTTAAAGCATAAGTAGAAGTTCTAGCTACAGCTCCTGGCATGTTAGCTACTGAGTAATGAACTACTCCGTGTTTAGTAAATACCGGATCATCATGAGTAGTTGGATAAGTTGTTTCTACACAACCACCTTGATCAATAGCTACGTCAGCAATAACTGCTCCTTCTTTCATATCTTTAATCATATCTTCAGTTACTAAGTGAGGAGCTTTAGCACCTGGAATTAAGACTCCACCAATTACTAAGTCTGCTTTAGTTACTTCATCATAGATATTATACTTATTAGACATTCTTGTCTTAACATCACCAT
>NZ_FUWM01000043.1 GCF_900167185.1 Selenihalanaerobacter shriftii | reverse complement strand
TTAAATTCTACTGGTTCCATCATCTGACCGATGATTCCATCTCCCATAATCATAACTGGATTTCGATATCTATCAGCTATATCAAAGGCTTCCATAGTTAAATCTACAGCCTCTTGGACAGAAGATGGTGCTAAAACTACTAATTTGAAATCCCCATGGGCCATACCTTTAGTAGCTTGAAAATAATCAGACTGAGCCGGTTGAATTCCACCTAAACCTGGGCCTCCCCGTACTATATTTACAATTACCGTTGGCAATTCAGCCCCAGCAATATATGAAATTCCTTCAGCCTTTAAACTAATACCTGGACTAGAAGATGAAGTCATAACTCTAGCTCCAGCTCCGGCAGCACCATAAATCATATTACTGGCTGCCACTTCACTCTCTGCTTGTAAGAATACGCCATCTTCTTTTGGTAACTTTCTAGCCATATACGCAGGTAATTCATTCTGGGGTGTAATTGGATATCCAAAGAAATACTTACATCCAGCTTGAATGGCTGCTTCTGCAATGGCTTCATTCCCTTTCATTAATACTTTTTTTCCCATTCTAAAACCCTCCTTAATTAGTTAACAATTATCAGTAAAGCTTAATAAGAAGTTATCAAGTTAAAAAGTAATAGTTAACATAAGCTTATGATCAGCTTTGTTTTTTAAGCTGAGCAAGTAATGTGCTTTTTCAGTGTGAGTGTGAGTAAATAAGCCTATAATAACTAATACAGACCACTGACACTAATCCCTGCCACTGACTACTCTTTATTTACTTCAATAACTACATCAGGACAAATATTAGCACAAAAACCACAAGCTATACATTCATCCTCATCACTTACTGTAGCTGGATGGAATCCCTTAACATTAATTTCATCATCCATGACTACTATATCCTTAGGGCAAACAGTAGTGCATAATTCACATCCTTTACACTTATCCTTATCAAAATTCACTTCGGCCATGTTTAGTACCTCCTCCTTAAATCAATTATAGTTTTTCAATTATTCTTCCCAAGGTGTTTTCATAAATAAATCCAGACTAAATATCGGAACCGTAATATCTGTTAAATCTACTTTATCTATCAAAGCCTGATTAATAGTTAACAATTTAATAGGAATTTCTAGTGTATCTGAAATTTGTTCTATTTTTTCATGCCCTGTAACGATATCATCTACTACTGTTTCTTTGCCTAAATTAGGATTGCTAACTAAATAGTCAACCTCTAAACGAGAAGATTTTTCTATCATTCCAATTACTTCTTCGACTCCCTCCTTATCTCCAGTGAATGGACGACGAGGATTAACTACAAAATTTAAATCAACTTCTGATTTATCTAAATACTGTCTGAATCTTCCTAAAGCTACTGTTCCTGCTTCCTCTCCTCCTACATCAAAGACCACTTGGCTTTCCTTATCCTGAATAGCTCCCAAAATCTGAGGTGGTAGAGCTGGCAAATCAGCTTGTCCTAATTTTCCAGCAGGTGCTATAACTTCTACCCCAGCTTCTGTTAAAGGTTTTTTAGCTTCCCTAGACCTAAAATATGGATTAACAATATCTAAATCAACAATCTTTACTTTATCGTATTCTTTAGCTAATTTTAAAGCATAATTAATGGATATTTCTGTCTTACCACTGCCATAATCTCCAGTAAAAATATTAACTCTTTTATTTTCCATAAATTGCTTCACCACCTATTACATTATTCTATCCTTTTAAATTCAACAATATAATTATTTCCCCAAAAGTTACCATTATTCCTCCATATTACTTCAAATTAAACTTATCCAATTTATAATATAAGCTTCTAACTGAAATATCTAACTTCTTTGCTGCTTTAGTTCTGTTACCCTTAGTTTTTTTAAGAGCATTAATTATAGCTTTTTTTTCAGCCTTATTTATTATTTCTTTTAATGTTTTATCTTCTAAATCAACTTCTTTACTATTAATATTTTCTACTTCTAACTGATTATCCTTTTGATTCTTATTTTGCAATTGTGGTAAATGTTCGGCTTTAATCAAATCATTATCTAAACCAACATTTATCATTGCTCTACCAATTACATTTTCTAATTCTCGTACATTTCCTGGCCAATCATACTCTACTAGCTTATCTAGAGCTTTAAATGAAATATCTTTTATCGTTCTACCATACTCTTGATTAAACTTTCGTAATAAACTATCTACTAATTTAGATATATCCTCTTTCCTTTGGCGCAAAGACGGTATGAAAATCGGAACAACATTTAATCTATAGTATAAATCTTTTCTAAATGTTCCTTCCTCAACTGCTTGTTCTAAGTTAGAATTTGTAGCAACAATCACTCTTACATCAATATCTATAGGTTCTGTTCCTCCGACTCGAGTTATTTCTTTTTCTTGCAATACCCTTAATAATTTAGCTTGTAAATTAAAACTAAGTTTACCAATTTCATCTAAGAATATAGTACCTCCATCAGCTTCTTCAAATAATCCTATCTTACCTCCTTTTTTTGCTCCAGTAAATGCTCCTTCTTCATAACCAAATAACTCGCTTTCCAATAATGAATCAGCAATAGCTGGACAATTAACTCTAACAAATTCTTCATTTCTTCGTTTACTAGCATTATGTATGGCATGAGCAAATAATTCTTTTCCAGTACCACTTTCTCCCCTTAAAATCACAGTGGCTGGTGTAGCCGCAACCTTTTTTGCTTGATTAATTGCTGAAAGCATTTGTGGTGTGTTAGCAATAATATCTTCGAAAGTATATTTAGCTTTTAAATTCCTAATCATTCTTTTAGCTTCTGATAGTTCTTCATTTAATTTACGAATCTCTGACACATCATGAATGACTCCTACGCTCCCTTTTAACGTGCCATTTACCATAATTGGAGATACATTAACTATAACATCCTTGCTTTTAGGTCCTACCTTCATGTGTATTCCTGAAACTGGTTCTTTAGTTTCTAATACCTGCATATGCATACTCTGGCCTTCAGCAATATCCACAGTAGCTGGATTTCCAATTATATCTTCCTCAGTTAAACCAGTAATCCGTGTATAAGCAGGATTAATTAAAATACCTTTTCCTTCCTGGTCAACTACAGAAATAGCATCTTGTGTAGAATTTATTATTGCTTCTAACATTCCTCTAATCTCTTTTAAATTAGTTAACTCTGCTGCCAACTTCTGAACTTCAGTAATATCTCTAAAAACGGCAGCTGCAGCTACAACTCCTCCTAATTCATCTTTAACAGGAACTCTATTAGTAATAATAGTTTTATCCCCAATTGATTGTAGTTGATTTAAATCTTTTTCTCCTGTCTTTAAAACTTTATCTAACTTAGTATTAGGTACTACTTCTTTAATTGATTTATTAATATATTCTACCCCTTCACCTAATAATTCAATAGCAGCTGAATTTATTAAAGTAATTCTTTTTTCTTGATTAATAGCAATCATGGCATCATGGGTAGAGTCTAGGATAGTCTCTAATTCCTTTTGACTATACTTATATTTTTTGAGTAAGTCTTCCTCTTTATCAATTAAGCTTATTATTAACTCCATAACTTTAGGACCAACCACCTCTATATTATCTATAGAAATGTTAAATTTCTTCTCAATTTCTTTAACTTTAATCATAGAAAAGATAATATCTACCTCTTTTACATTGATAGATTTATCTTTGAGGTCATTTGGTTTAGAAACTATCCTTAACACATTTACTTCATTTAAAGAATTTAACTTATCAACTAATATTTCAGTATCCTTCCCATTATTAATTAAAATCAATTGCAACATCTTAAAAACCTCCCTCATTTAAAGAGCCTTCTATATTACATCCTCTCTATAATTATTATATATTCTTTTATAGTAAATTTCTAATTTATAAATTAAGATAGGTCTCCTTGAATTTTCAAGAAGACCCCTAATCTTAATTAGTTAAATAGAATATATCTATTAATTTTTTATAGCTATATTTAAACAAATGCCTAATCCTCCAAATAAAACAACTATTGCAAAAATGAGCATCATCCATGCACTAATAGACATTTTACTTTACCTCCTCAGGATTTAGAAGTTCTTCTGATTTCTGCCCTTTCCAAGGTAGAAAACTTAAAATAATTCCTATGATTAATAGTAAAGCAGCTACTGCCCAACCATACTTAATTAAAGACCCTATATCGTAACCACCATAAGGTTTTGATAATTCTAAAATTGTATTCTGAATGAACATAACGCCTAAAATTATTGGAGTCACAAATTTAATCATTATCTCCCACCAATTACCGATTGGAAAATCAGATAATGGATTAACATAATTTCGAATCCTACTTGACTTATAGTACCAACCTAAAACTATACATTCAACTAATCCAATTAAAGCAATTCCAAATTGATTAACAAAATGATCTACAATATCTAAAAAGTATAATCCAGCTCCAGTAGTGAAAATTAAACTACCTAGTAAACCTGCTAAACAGACATAGGTAACGGCTTTCTTTCTTTCAATATCGAATTTATCCCTAACTGATGCCACAAAAGCCTCAATTAAAGATAAGCTAGAAGAAAAACCTGCAATCGTTAAACCTAAGAAGAATATAATAGCAAACAAGCTTTGGAATGCTGGTAGTAAACTAATTGCCTTAGGAAAAGCTATAAAAGCCAGACCTATACTCTGAGCTACTACTTCGGAAATAGGCTGCCCAGTCTGAGCTGCCATATAGCCTAAAATACCAAATGAACCAATTCCTACAATAAAACTAAAACCACAATTAGCTAAAGCTGTAATAAAAGCATTATTCACTATATCTGAATCCTTCGGCAAATAACTAGAATAGGTAATCATAATCGCAAAACCAACACTTAAAGTAAAGAAAATCTGTCCATAAGCTGCCAACCAAACCTTAACATTTAATAAAGCACTGAAATCAGGTTCCAAAAACTTATTAACACCAGCTAAAGCACCAGGTAAAGTAACACCTCTAACTGTGATAATTAACATAAATACTGCTAATAAAGGCATGAATATTTTTGATGCCTTTTCAATCCCTTCTTGTACCCCTTTATATAAAATAAAATAATTAATCAACCAAACTGCTATTACTCCCAATAAAATCGTTAAATTAATGCCACCTATTTCTGAAATACCCTCTGTTAATTGCAAATGACTATTATAGAAAAAACTCTCTGGATCTTGACCCCAAATCGTACCAAAAGAGTAAACAATATAATTTAAACTCCAACCAATAATAGCTGCATAATACGTTGTTATTACAAACGAAACTAAAGACGGCCACCAACCTAACCATTCCCATTTTTCACTCATCTTTGCAAATGAAAATGGTGCCGATCCTCTCATTTTATGGCCAAAACCAAACTCTAAAATTAATAAAGGAATCCCTGCCGTTAATAAAGCAAAGAAGTAGGGAATTAAGAATGCTCCTCCTCCATTATCATAAACCATATAGCTAAATCGCCATATATTACCTAATCCTACAGCTGAACCTATAGCTGCTAGAATAAACCCTAACCTTGATCCCCATTCTGTATTCTCAGTGCTGTCTGCCACTCTACTCAACTCCTTTATCTAATAATAGTATATCTTATATTTCATTTCTTACTACTTAATAATTATATAACGTGTCGAATGACCAAAGTTAATATCATATGGTATTTCCAATTACAAATTTTCTGAATATTACTAATAAAAGAAGGTATAGAGGGGTTTAGTAAGTATTCCCTCTATATTAATCCATTCCATTTATCCTTCTACTACTTCTTTACCTCTTTGTAGCGCTTTTTCATTTAGCGGTAAAAGATTATGTCTATGTTCTGGTAATACATTTTCTAAAGCTTCCATTACTGAATCAAAGTCTATTACTCCTGTCTGAGTTATAAATGCACCTAACATTACCATATTAGCTACTTTGCTATTCCCTAATTCATTTGCTATTTCGTTTGCTGGAACTTCTATTACATTTATATCGTCTCTATCTGATTCTTTACTTATTAATGAAGTATTAATAAATAAGTTACCACCTTCTTGAACCTGGTCTTCAAATTTATCTAATGAAGGTCTATTCATTACTACTGCTGTCGATGGACTTGAAACTACCGGCGAGGCTATTCTTTCCTGAGAAACAATTACTGTACAGTTCGCTGTACCACCTCTCATCTCTGGTCCATAGGAAGGCATCC
>NZ_FUWM01000042.1 GCF_900167185.1 Selenihalanaerobacter shriftii | reverse complement strand
GTAGCTGAATGCATATTAAAGCTAGATAAAGCTATAGCATTCGATTTAACTAGTGAAATAGCAGAGACTAGTCGGTTTGTAATTGTAGATGAACATGAGATAGCCGGTGGTGGAATAGTACAAGCAGCTTTAGAGGATGAACAAAGCTGGGTAAGAGAGAAAGTAATGCTTAGAAATTATAAATGGGAAAAGAGCCATATTACTAATGATGAACGAGCTGAGAAGTATAATCAAAAGTCAACTTTAGTCGTAATTACTGGCGAAGAGGATGTTGGAAAGAAACCGACAGCTAAGGCGTTAGAGAAGAGATTATTTGATGATGGTAAGATAGTTTACTTCTTAGGCATTGGTAATCTACTATATGGAGTAGATGCGGACATTAAAGGTCAAAGTAATAATCATCGGGAAGAACATTTAAGAAGATTAGCTGAAGTGTCACATATTATGCTTGATGCTGGAGCAATCCTAGCTGTTACAGCGGTAGAATTGACACAAGAAGATCTAGAGCTAATTAAGACTACGGTTAATGCAGATAAGATAGAGACAGTTTGGCTTGGTGAGAATGTGACTACGGATATAGATTATGATTTACATATACCGGAGTTTGAGGAAGTAGAAGATGCAGCGCAGCAGATTAAGAATTTACTGCAAGAACGTGGGATTATATTTAATCCAGGGTTTAATTAGTTTACAGTGAAGCGCGGAAAAGAGTTTATGAATTAGAAGCAGAGTCTAACGTAGGCTGGGTGAGACAGTTAAGACCAGTTTCAAAATGAAATTTAGTAGATTATATTAAAAAGTTTCGAGTTGAATGATAGATTGTAACTGAAGTTTAATGTTTATTATATTACTTAGAAAAATGAGAAGGCTTGGTGGTGAATGTTAAGATGAATAAAAAGGAATCTAAGACTTCATTAGAAGGTTTTAAGGAAGATGCTCCTGAACCTCAGGGAATAACAGAAGATAAAGAACAAGTTGATAATGACAGTAATGAGCAAACTGTCAACCGTCAACCATCAACTGTCAATTCGACGACAAGCTCAAAGAATATTATGTGGCACGAGGGTAAGGTCACGTATGAGGATAGATGCAAGAACCTAACCCAAAATGGAGTCGTCGTCTGGTTTACAGGTCTTTCTGGTTCTGGAAAGTCTACAATAGCTGTAGAAGTGGAAAAAGAGTTACTTAAACAAGGCAAGGCTGTTTATAGGTTAGATGGAGATAATGTCAGACATGGTTTGAACTCTGATCTTGGTTTTGCTAAGGAAGATCGAGATGAGAATATACGACGAATAGCAGAAGTGGCTGCCTTGTTTAAGGATGCGGGATTGATAACGTTAGCTTCATTTATTTCTCCTTTTCAGGAGATGCGGGATTTTGCGAGAGAAAGAGCAGGGGAAGATAGTTTTATTGAAATTTATGTAAAGGCTGATGTACCAACTTGTGCTGAACGTGATCCGAAGGGATTATATCAGAAGGCTAAACAAGGTGAGATAGATGATTTTACAGGTGTTTCTTCACCATACGAAACACCTGAAACTTCAGATGTAATTATAGATACAGATAAGTTATCTATTGGAGAATCAGTACAAAAGATATTGGAGGTAATTGCTAATGAGCAATAAATTACGGCGAATATTCAAAAGTATTACTTGGCGAATGACAGCTACTACTACAACAATTTTAATAGTGTATTTTTTAAGTGGTGAGCTAAAGGTAGCTGGAGGAGTAGCCCTATTGGAAGTGATTTTTAAGACAATAATTTATTATTTACATGAAACAATCTGGGATAAATTTAAGGCTATCCCAG
Organism: Selenihalanaerobacter shriftii; assembly: GCF_900167185.1. NCBI lineage: Bacteria > Bacillati > Bacillota > Clostridia > Halanaerobiales > Halobacteroidaceae > Selenihalanaerobacter > Selenihalanaerobacter shriftii. The sequence goes on along the minus strand of NZ_FUWM01000042.1, from coordinate 4,835 downwards.
AAAATAAGAGAGAGTAATATGCCAATTGATTTTTTATTCACTTTAATCATTAAAATATGTCTGAACTTAAATATCTCTCTCCAGTATCAGGAGCCATTGTTAGAATAGTTTTACCTGCACCAACTTCTTTGGCTGCTTGAATAGCAGTCCAGACCGCTGCACCTGTTGATGGGCCAACTAAAATTCCTTCCGTAGCTAATTGTCTAACAGTTTTTAGAGCATCTTCATCATTAATTCTATAAACTCTATCATAAATATTTGTATTTAGGGTGTCAGGAATGAAACCAGGACCAGTACCAGGTATCTTATGATCACCAGACTTTCCACCAGAGATAACAGGGGAATTTTCTGATTCGACAATATAGATTTTTAGGTTAGGGAATTCTTTTTTTAACTCTTCACCAGTGCCAGATACAGTCCCACCAGTTCCAGCAGTGCTAATAAAGAGATCTAGATTATCAAAAGTTCTAACTATTTCTTGTGCAGTAGTATGGCGATGAGCGTTTGGATTAGCTGGGTTTTTGAATTGATTAGGCATAAAACTATTTTTAGTCTTTGTTAATAATTCTTCTGATTTTTTTACTGCACCTGTCATTCCTTTATTAGCAGGAGTTAATATAACTTCCGCGCCATAGGCTTTCATTATACTTATTCTTTCTTCAGAAGCTGATTCAGGCATAATTAAGATAGCTTTGTATCCTTTAACAGCGGCGGTCATAGCTAACCCAATTCCTGTATTTCCACTAGTAGGCTCAATAATCGTACCACCAGGTTTCAAGGTTCCTCCCTTTTCAGCTTGTTCAATCATATTATAAGCAGGTCGAGCTTTAACACTTCTAGTAGGGTTAAAAGACTCTAGTTTGATATAAATATCAGCAATATCTTTAGGAAGCATTTTATTTAATTTAACAACTGGAGTATTACCGATTAATTCTAAAACATTATCTGCGATTTGCATAGTTATCTTCCTTTCTTTTTCACTAATCACTGTTTGATTTCTTTTAAGAAAGATTTGTCAACTAATCCTGTAACATCAGTACTTTTCTTAATTACACCTAAATCACCAGATATATTAGCAAATTCTTGGATGATTTCAGGGTCAATATTAGAGGTAAGCTTAGTTCTAGTTAATGCTTGATCTAAGATATTAATCGATAATTTTTGTTTAGTAATTCTTTTAATTTCTTGTTGAATTAATTTTAAGCTTTCTTTTCTATTATTTTTAATAAAGTTAATATTATCCTCATTAACTTTTAAGAATTTCTTTACTAATTTAGGATGATCTTCAGTAAATTCAGTAGTGGTAGCAATTACAGTAGCAGGCATTTTACCGCCCCAAGGCATTTCATTCCAGTTTACTAGAATTTTAGCGTCAATCTTTTCTTCCATTACGGCAGCCCAAGGTTCGGAGACAACAGCAGCGTCAATCTGTTCTTGTTCAAATAATCCCATCATGGCAGCTGGTTTTTGTAGAACTTGTTTAATATTGCCTCCGCGCTTCTTCATTTTAAGGTCATTATTCCATAAGAATCTTCTTAATAAGAGGTCATGGCTACAAGCTAAACCAGGGGTAGCGATAGTCTTATTTGCTAAATCGATAGGAGAAGAGATGTGACTACTTTCATTACCAACAATTACATTGCCAGCAATACTGGCACTAGCTAAAACTTTTACCTTTGCACCTTGTAAATAACGATTTAATACTGGTCCAGGACCTACATAACCGATATCAACTTGACCTGTAGCTATAGCATCCATAAATAGTGAACCTTTTGGAAAGGTTTTAAAATTAACCTTGATGCCTTCAAATTCCTTCTCAAAACTTTCATTAGCCACTCCTAAAATTCCTGGAGCATGAGTAAGATTAGGGAAGTAACCAATAGTAATCTCTTTTACTTTAGTGCTTGTGTTTGCACTTTCATTTCCACAACCTGTAATCACCAAAATACCGATTAATAAAATTAACATTAATAAAATCTTCTTATTCATTATTATTTCCTCCTTGCATTTATTAGTAGAAAGTGATAAATATATTGAATTTGTTACTTTTTAATTGTTTAATAGTCCCCAACGCTCTAAAACTTTATCCTCTAGAGGTTTGAAAATGATTCTATCAGTTAAGCTTCCTAAAGTAGCAATAATAATCATAACCGAAATAACCATACTCATATTTCCCATTTCTCTACCCCACATTAAAATCCGACCCAGTCCGTTTCCACTACCTAATAACTCTCCAGCCATTAAAGCACGCCAACAGAATGCCCAAGATAATCTCATTCCAGTAATTAAATGGGGGATGGCCGCTGGAATAGTAACCTTAAAGAATAAGTTGTGTTCTTTAATTCCCATAGTTTTAGCAGCTTTAATTAAGAGTGGATCAACATTTTTAATTCCGGTTGATGCATTAATTACCATATTCCAAGTACCACCTAAGATTACTACAAAGATGATTGCTGCTTCTCCCATACCAAACCATAAGATGGCTAATGGCAGCCATACAATAGAGGGAATACTTTGTAAAGCTAAAATAAATGCACCTAGGGTTTCGTCAATCAATTTAGAAGAGGCTATAATCAATCCTAGTATAGTACCAATAATTAAAGCCAAGCTATAGCCAATCAATAATCTTTTAAAACTATATTTTAAAGATGTGATAAAAGAACCATCAATGATCCCGAGATATAATGTTTCTCCAACCTGCATAGGAGATGGAAAAAGAATTGGTGACCAAATTTGTAATTTATATAGAACTTCCCATATCGCGATCAGGATCCCAAGGAAGAGAACCTTCTTCAAAGTGGTAATCATCATCCATTTCCTCCTTCATTGTTTTTTCTATTTCTTCTTTGAGTACATTCATAATTTTACTTTCTAATTCCAATAAATATTTTTTATTCTTGTTTCTTGGTCTTCCAGCTTTAACTTCAAATATTTCTTTGATCGTACCTGGTTGAGTACCAAATACAACTATTCTATTAGATAATTGTACTGCTTCTCGGATATTATGAGTTACAAAGAGAATAGTTTTTTTTGTTTCTAACCAAATTTTTTGTAATTCAAATTGTAGCATCATTCTTGTTTGTTCATCTAAGGCACCAAAGGGCTCATCCATCAACAAAGTTTTTGGATTTATAGCTAAAGATCTAGCAATAGCAGTTCTTTGTTTCATTCCTCCCGATAGCTGATGAGGATAAGAGTCTTTAAATTTACTTAAATGCACTTTTTTAATATGATTTAATGCGTTTTTTTCAATTTCATTATCAGTTAAATCTTTAGATTTTAATCCGAATTTAACATTTTCTAATACTGTTAACCAAGGAAATAGTGCAGCCTCTTGAAAAACTACTCCTCGATCTACCCCTGGATCTGTAATAGGCTTATTATCTATCAATACTTCTCCATTAGTCGATGATTCTAAACCAGCTACAATATTAAGTAAAGTAGATTTACCACAGCCTGAAGGACCAAGTAGAGAAACAAATTCACCTTCTTTAATTGTAAAATCTATATTATTTAACACTTCTAGAGTAGAACCATCCTTTTGTTGAAAATCTTTAAAAATATTTTTTATTTTAATCATCTGCTAATCCTCCTTCTCTAATACCAAGTATTACTATAGGTTTTAATGTGTTTCTTTCTGCCATTATATATACTTAGACTAAACTTGTCAACAATAAATATAAAATATTTTAAAAAACTACTGGATATAGAGGATGTCTACAAAGTTTATTAATTTCTCTTGACAGTGTGTACACTCTTTGATAAAATTATAACAACATATAAACCTATTGATTTACTAGGCATTAAAAACTTAAAGGAGGCTAGAATAAGGAATAAAATTTTTAAATAAAAACCTAGTAATTCTATTGGTATTTATGATTTAACAAAGTTCTTATTCTTATATGAAGTTGAAGATTAGAAAAAATATTCATTAGTAATTGGAAGTGAGTATTTAAAAAGATGTGGCGAGAACTTTAAAGAGTATGATTAGGCAATTAAATAATGCCTTACAAGTGAAATGAAGCACATACTAATAATTTTAAGGAGGTATACAATGAAGAAAAATCAAAAGAATATTATATTAATTTTGACATTAGTTGTGATAATGCTGAGTTTTGGGGTAACAGTCCAGGCAGAAAGTAAATTAAAAGTAAATAGAATGGAAGTAGAATTAAAACCAGAATATGATAGTTCAGATATGTTTACTATTTATGATACATACTTAAAAAATACTTCTACTGAAGTATATTCAGGTACCGTTAAATTCTTAGTGCCTAAAGGGGCTAAGATTGAAAATGTATGTGAGATTACAGGTGCTGGTAATCATAATTGTCAATTATATGATGTAAAACTTAAAGGAGATCAGAAATTAATTACTTGGGAAATAGGCCAGTTACAGCCTGGGGAAGAATATCATGCATATCTAGAATATTATTATAACCCATTAGAGATTACTGGTAATAGTAGGGTAATTAATTTTGATTATGAAACAACTTATAATATTAAAAACTTTAACTTTAAAGTTACTGAACCTTTAAATGCTAGCAATTATTCAGCTAATTTAAATGAAGCTAGAGTGCAGACTGATGGCTATGGACTTAAAAACCATTTTTATCAATTAGTGAATTTAAATGAAGGAGAAAATGTCAACATAACAGTTAAATATGATCGTTCTAACACTGGACCATCTATTACTAGAACTAATAATCAAAATACAGACGCAGTTGCTAGTCAACAGCCTGTTAGTAATGAATCGAATTCTAATAATTCAATGTTATTAATTTTAGCAATTATTATTATTGGGATAATGGGCTATTTTATTTATAATATGATTA
>NZ_FUWM01000041.1 GCF_900167185.1 Selenihalanaerobacter shriftii | reverse complement strand
TAATTTTATTCTAAATACCACAGTAAAATCAGATACAATTTTAATTGTTTTCCTTAGCTGAAGATTATAAAATATTTTTTAGATCAGTACAAGGATAAAGGCTTTGCCCGTGCTATCGCACGTCCTTGACAGATTTAAAAAATATATTTTGAGTATTTGTAGGGAAAACAAATGAATTATTATTTAAAGTATTGATATATAATTATTATAGATAAGCAGATCATTTATTTTTATGTAAAATTTTGGATAAATAAACAGAGGACAATTTTTTTAGAAAAACCGTGCATTTAACCTTGCAATTCTCACAATGAATTTTTAATATGGCTTTATTTGACACTAATAAAAATATACGTTATAATAGTAGTAATTAGTGTAAGTCAGTTTACACTTGTAAAACTTTAATTTCTAAGAGGAGGAATTTTTAAAGTATGTCAATCGATGTTGGAAGTGTTGTAGAAGGAGTAGTAACTGGGATAACAAACTTTGGAGCGTTTATAGAGTTATCTGGGGGTGAAACTGGATTAGTTCATATTTCAGAAATAGCTGATACTTATGTTAAGGATGTAAATGATTATCTGAAAATGAATGAAAAGATTAAGGTAAAGGTTATTTCCATTGATAATGATGGAAAGATAGGCTTGTCTATTAAGCAATTAGATGATGCAAACAAAAAGGCTCCTAAGGTACCTTTTGAAGATCAAATGAAACAATTTATTAAGGAAAGCGATGAACGTCAGCAAGATTTAAAGAAGAGTATTGAATCTAAACGTGGTGGTTCACGTTATTAATAAATATATATAATTTAGATTTATAATTATTGTTGCCAACACCCTCTAATTTTAGAGGGTGTTTATTTATGGGTAAATCATGAAATACTATAGGGTATCAATTAGTTATGAGGTGAGATATATGGTAAAAGAATATACTGAAGAAGATTTAGAGGTTATTATAAGACAGTTAGGTAGAGAACCGCGAGGATTAGTTAAAATTGCCAAAAGGTGCAAACATGGTTATCCTCAAATATTGGTTACTTATCCAATCTATGATAAGGAAGATGATATTGGGATCTTTCCTACTACCTACTGGTTAAGCTGTCCTGAATTAATAGATAGAATTTCAGAATTAGAATCTGAAGGATTAATTAAAGAAATCCAAGAAAAGATAATTAGTGATAAAAATAAATTTGCAGAGTTATTATCTGTATATAAAGATTATGCACAGAAGAGAATAGATTTATTAACTGAAGATGACCTTCAGAATATAAAAGATAATTTTCCAGGGCGTTGGAAAGTTATTTCAGAATCAGGGGTAGGAGGAATCATGGAAAAAGAAGGTATTAAATGTTTGCATACTCAATATGCCGATTATTTAATTAATCAAAAGAATCCAGTAGGAAGAGTAATTAACCAATTATTAACTGAGCGATTTACTAATTCATGTACAGAGGAATGCAATTGTTATTGTAGTGGGTAATGGGCACTGAGTAACCTGTGTCATTCATTGTTATTTAAAATAGAAAAAGGGGTAAATAGAGATGAAAAGAATGGCAGCTATTGATATTGGGACTAATTCTACTAGATTACTGATTGGAAGACTTTTGGAGACTGGGCAGATTAGGCCATTGGTTACAGAGTTGAGAACTACTCGACTAGGAGATGGCGTCGATGCTTCTCGTTCTTTAAAAGGTGAAGCTATGAATAGAGTTATTAAAGCCTTAAAAGAGTATAAAGAATTAATTAATCAACAAAAATTAGATAAGGTAAGGGTAGTAGCTACTAGCGCAGTTAGAGATTCATCTAATCAACGTGAGTTCATAAAGAAAGTAAAAATCGAAACCGGCTTAGAGGTAGATGTAATTAGTGGAGAGGAAGAAGCAGAATTATCATATCTAGGTGTAATTAAAGGATTATCTAATTCGCTTTTAGATGCTAATTTAGTCATCGATATTGGCGGTGGTAGTACAGAATTCATCTTTGGTTCAAAAAATGAAATTAAAGAACGAAGAAGTATTGATGTTGGAGCAGTGAGAATGACAGAAAAATTTGAAGAAGTAGAGCAAAGACGAGATTTAATTGTTAGAGAGTTATTTTCTATTACTGAAAGATTTCAAAATAAGTCAAAGATATTATTAGGAGTTGGAGGTACTATAACTACTTTAGCAGCAATTGATCAGAATTTAGCTATTTATAATCGAAATAAAGTACATGGTTATTCACTTGGATTTCCGACAGTTAAAAAAATATTTTTAGATTTAAAAGCAAAGACTATTTCTGAAAGGAAGAAGGTTACGGGGTTGCAGCCTAAGCGAGCTGATATTATTGTAGCAGGAATCCAAATCTTATTGGAAATTATGGAACGATTAGGTAAAAAAGAGGTTGTAGTTAGTGAATCTGACATATTAGATGGTATTATATATGAATATTATAAATAGAAGAATGAAAGAGTAATGAATAGCTTTTAAGATATAATCATTGATAATCATATTTAATCTGCAGTTTAGATTATTGACCTATAGAAGAATATATAATATACTTATTGATGTCGTCAGCGAATTGGACGATTTTTTTAGCCGGGGTGGCGGAATTGGCAGACGCATCGGACTTAAAATCCGATGGGCCTTTAGTGCCCGTGTGGGTTCGAGTCCCACCCCCGGCACCATTTATTTTATCGCGGGGTAGAGCAGTCTGGTAGCTCGTCGGGCTCATAATCCGGAGGCCATCGGTTCGAATCCGATCCCCGCAACCAAAATTCATTCAAATGTGGCGATGTAGCTCAGTTGGCTAGAGCATACGGTTCATACCCGTAGTGTCCGGGGTTCAAATCCCTGCGTCGCCACCATTTTATATTTATTTACAATAAAATTCATTATTTAAACTAAGAACTTTTTAACGTGGCGATGTAGCTCAGTTGGCTAGAGCATACGGTTCATACCCGTAGTGTCCGGGGTTCAAATCCCTGCGTCGCCACCATTTTTATATCTAATTTTAAATGTCATATTTTATCTTATGTGGACACTCTGTTGAGAAGAGTGTTATTTTTTTGTCTAAGTTCTGGAATAATTTGTAATAAAAAAATGAACGATCATCTAGATAAAACGACAAATCTTCTCTGGAAAAAAATGTATAATATAATTTACAGTCATTCATTTATAACTGTAAATTTCAGAGGAGGTTATTAAAATGTTAGCAGAAACAGACCTGCCAACTTATAAGAGGTTAGGCAATGAAGGGAAGACAGGTATTTCAGGATTAGGAGAATTAGTTAAAAAAATGTTTTTAGAGCTTGATATCTTACATATAATTTATTTATGTGCAGGATTAATAATTGGACGAGCTTCCTTATCTAATGAATTATTACCTTTTGGTTTATCCTTTTTAGGGCTTGCAATTTATCAGAAAATTTATAAAAAAGAAAAGTGGAGTAGGATTGTTTTATTTATTTTAAGTGTTTATATTGGGTATTATACAATTTTAGGCTGGAGTTGGTTACTAGGGAAATATTTATTATCTAGTCTATTATTTAGCTTGAGTGCTGTATATCTTTTAGGTAATCAACCCAAAGTTTCTAAAGTAAAGTTTGCGGCTTTAAATGGAGGGGTATTATTAGGATTAGAGATTATTAATTTATTCTTATCGTCTAATACTTTATATAATAATTTAACATATTTATTAGGAGCTATTTTAGTAGGGATTTTAACTCTAATTTTAATTAAAGGCTTATCACCATTATTTTGGAATGAATCTAAGCAGAATTTAAAAGAGATAAATATTTTAGCATTATTAATTACATTTTCAACTATAATTATTGGATTACCTAATATTAGTATAGGGGTTATAAATTTATCTAGAACATTTAGTAATTTAGTAATCTTGATGATAGCGCTTAGTGGAGGAAGCTCTGTAGCGACTATAGTAGGTGTTGTCATAGGTGTTTTTTACAGTATTTCTAATCTATATATTATTGAATTAACAGGGCTTTATGCATTAACCGGTTTAATCAGTGGAAACTTTAAAAAAGAAGGTAAAGCAGGAGTGGTAACAGGGTTTATCTTAACAGTGCTACTTTATACTATATTTTTAATAGATATTAATAGTATTAATTCAATTATTGCAGAATCTTTATTAGCCGGAGGTATTCTTTTCTTAATTCCTAAACGATTCATTTGTCTGTTAGAGGATTGGATTCCAGGAGTAGCTAATTATAATGATATGAGTTATGAGCAAGAGGTTAAGCAAAAAGTGATGGGGCGGATAAACGAAATATCTGATGTCTTTAAAGAACTGTCTAATAATTTTGAGAAAATTAATGCTAGTAATTCGAGTCAGGATAATAATTTAGAAGAATTATTAAGTATAATTACTAACCAAATATGTGTAAAGTGTGAGTATTATAATATTTGTTGGGAACAAGATTTCTTTAAAACTTATCAACGTGCCATTGAAGTTTTATCTATCGCTGAGAAACAAGGAAGGATTTTACCTGAAAGAGTAAATAAAGTGATGCAACAAGATTGTAAATCACCAATTAAATTTAGTGAAACTGTTAATAGATTCTTAGAAAGATATGAGACTAATAATTTCTGGCAACAGAAATTAACAGATAGTAAAGAAGTAATAGGAAATCAATTATTAGGAGTGTCTCAGCTTTTAGAGGAAATGGCAGTTAGCTTAGAGGTTGACACTAAATTTGATAATAATTTAGAAGAAGTAATTCAGAGCCAATTAGAGTCTCGTGGAATATTCATTAAGAAAGTAGCGATAGATGGAACTAAAGATGATATGCAAATTTCTTTAAATAAAAGTGCTTGTTCTGGTGAACAGGAATGTATAAAACAGGTTATCCCGGTTCTAAATCAAGCACTAGATCAAAGTTTGAAAATAGGATGGAGTAGGTGTGGTGGAAGTCTAGGAGAAGAGTCTTGTTCATTAGAGATAGTCCCAGATAATAGTTATTGGGTTGAGACAGGAGTTGCTCAGGTAAGTCCAAATCATAAAGAAGTTTCTGGAGATGATTATAAAGTAGTAGATATAGATAATAAAGAGATTGTATCTATTATAAGTGATGGTATGGGAAGTGGAAAGCGTGCAGCTTTAGAAAGTCAAACTACAGTTAAGCTTTTAGAAAAGTTAATTTCAGTTGGGTTTGATAAGAAATTGGCAATCAAGATTGTAAATTCTACATTGCTATTAAGATCTACTGAAGAAGTATTTGCTACTGTGGACATAAATGCTATTGATTGTTATACTGGACAAGCTGAATTTATTAAAGTTGGGTCAGTGCCTACTTTTATTAAACGAAATGACAGAAGAGTAGATATAATTAAAAATTCTTCTTTACCAATAGGAATTATAGATAATATAGATATAGATTTAATTCAGAGTTTACAGCTTACACCAGGTGATATGATCGTAATGGTAACAGATGGTGTTTTAGATTCACATGGAGATGGTATCAAGCAGGAAGAATGGATGATGCGGTTATTAAGAAACAATTTAATCAATGATCCTCAATCTTTAGCGGAATATATTTTACAGCAAGCTGTTGAAGCTAAACCTAAAATTAGTGATGATATGACGGTATTAGTTACAAAATTGAATGGATATCAAAATAAATAGGTCATTTAAGAAGGAAAGAAAGAAGTTTTGTCGAAAGAAATATTTTGAACCCACTTATAAAGTATATTTTAAGATTGACAAGATAATCCTAAGTTATATATTGATAATTAAAGGAGTTAAGATGAATTTATTTAATAAAGTTAAAGAAAGCATAAAGAAATATAATCTATTAGCTAAAGGAGATAAAGTTATAGTTAGTGTTTCAGGTGGTCCTGATTCATTAACATTATTACATATCCTGTGGCGATTACAATCAGACTTCAATTTGGGATTGCATGTGTTTCATTTAGACCATATGTTTAGGGGAGAAGAGTCTAAAGCAGATGCTGAATATGTAGCAGAGTTTTCGGAGGAGTTAGGGATACCTGTAACTATTAAGGAGTATGATGTGCCAGGTTATATTAAAAAAAGGGGCTTATCTAAACAAGCTGCTGCTCGTAAGATTCGTTATGAACTTTGCACAGAATTAGCTAATAAGGTACAGGCAGATAAAATAGCTATAGGTCAACACGCTGATGACCAGGCAGAGACAGTACTAATGAATTTTTTACGAGGGTCAGGCTTAGAAGGTTTAGGAGGAATCGAGCCTATTAGAGATGAGATGTTTATTAGACCCTTATTAGAAGTTTGGCGAAGTGATATTGAAGATTATTGTCAAGAATATAATTTTAGGCCACGTATAGATAGTTCAAATTTAAAACCAATATATCGTAGAAATAAAATTAGGTTAGAATTATTGCCTTATTTAGCTGATGAGTTTAATGGATCAATTAAAGAGAACTTAAATAGGATGGCTAATATTTTAAGGGTTGAAAATTCTTTTTTAAACGAGTATACTATAGAGAAGTACAAAAAAATAGTAGTTAGCTATGATAAAGATGAATTATTATTAGATTTAGGGTCTTTATCAAATTTAGAATTAGCGATTAGAAGAAGAGTAATTAGGCAAGCTATTGGTGATTTTTGTGGTGGTAAGCGTGATTATTACTTTCATCACGTCAAGCAGATAGAAGAATTAATTACAGATGGTGAGACAGGAAAAAGATTACAGCTACCAGAAGGTTTACGAATCGAAAGAAGTTATAATGCTTTAAGGTTTTTTTGGCAAGGGACAAATTCATTAAAAAGTCATCGATTTGTACAAGTATATTCTATTCCTGGACAATATAAAGTAGAAGAGTTAGGAATTAAGGTTGATTTAGAGATCATACCTAAAGATGATAATTGGCAAGAGAAGCTAAGAAATTCTAATGAATTATACTTAGACTATGAATTAATAGGTAATGAATTTAAAATTAGGAATAGGAGAGATGGTGATAGATTTCAACCATTAGGAATGAAAGGTAATAAGAAGATAAAAGATTTTTTAATTGATGAAAAAGTTCCTAGAAGAATGAGGGATCAGATTCCTATTTTATCAACTGTAAGTGATGAAATATTTGCAGTTGGTAAATTAAGAATTAATGATAAATTTAAAATTACAGATTACACAGAAAGAATTTTAACTTTAGATATTAATAAAGCTGAAGAAGGAGGAAGTAATTAAGTGAAAACTGAATTAGAAGATAATAAAGTTGATGAAATTTTAATTAATGCAGAGCAATTAAGTAAAAGAATTGCAGAGTTAGGAACTGAAATTACTGCTGATTATGACGCTGATGATGAAGTTGTAATGGTAGGTATTCTACGAGGCGGGATAATGTTTATGGCCGATCTTGCAAGACATGTGGATTTGCCGGTTATTTTTGATTTTATGGATGTTTCAAGTTATGAAGGAACAGAATCTTCTGGAGTTGTTAGGGTTATTAAAGACTTAGAAGAAAATATTGAAAATAAGAATGTTTTGATTGTAGAAGACATAATAGATACTGGGTTGACCTTAAAGCATGTTGTTGACTTTTTAGAAACTAGAGATCCAGCTAGCATTAGGGTTTGTACTCTATTAGATAAACCTGAGCGTAGAACTGAAAAACAAGTAGAGGTTGATTATAATGGGTTTGAGATCCCAGATAAATTTGTAGTAGGTTATGGTTTAGACTATAATGAAAAATATCGAAATGTACCCTATATCTTTGTTCTAAAACCAGAGGTTTATGAGTAAATCTTATATAGGAAATAATTTATAAAGATTAGTTTCTTGCTAGAATTTAATTTTTGTGGTATAATAACTAATTGTGATAAGATAGATATTATAGAAGGGAGGATTAATTGTTGAATAAATTTTCGAAGAATATAGGCTTTTATCTAATAATAATTGCTGTAGCCTTCTTGATAGCACAGTTTTTTATTAGTCCTGCCTCTGTTAAACAGGATTTGAGTTATAGTGAATTTATCAAGATGGTTGAAACAGGGAAGTTAGACAAAGTTACTATTGTAGGCCAAGAGTTAATTAGAGGAAAAACTCCTGGAGGTAAAGAGTTTGAAATAAATATTCCTGGAACAGTTAGGAAAATAGAGCAGATTTTGCAAGATAATGAGGTAGTTATTAAGACGGAACCGGCGCCGGAACCGCCTTGGTGGATGAGTATACTAGGGTATCTACTACCATTAGTTTTAATTTTTGGTTTTTGGTTCTTTATTATGCAGCGAATGCAAGGTGGCGGTAATAAGGTAATGTCCTTTGGCAAGAACAAAGCTCGACGTCATGATGAAGATGAGGAAAAAAGGGTTACCTTTGATGATGTAGCAAATTATGAGGAAATAAAAGAAGAATTATTAGAGGTTGTTGAATTTCTAAAATCACCAGAGAAGTTTAGCAAATTAGGAGCTGAAATACCAAAAGGAGTCTTATTAGTTGGGCCACCAGGAACTGGTAAAACTTTAATGGCTAGGGCTGTAGCTGGTGAAGCTGGAGTGCCATTCTTTATTATAAGTGGTTCAGACTTTGTAGAAATGTTTGTTGGAGTTGGTGCTTCCCGAGTAAGAGACTTATTTGAACAGGGTAAAGAAAATGCTCCTTGTATTATCTTTATTGATGAATTAGATGCAGTAGGAAGACAACGTGGTGCTGGACTTGGTGGTGGGCATGATGAAAGAGAACAGACATTAAATCAGCTATTAGTTGAAATGGATGGCTTTGAACCAAATGAAGGTATTATTTTAATGGCTGCTACTAATAGACCAGATGTTTTAGATCCTGCTTTATTAAGACCTGGACGTTTTGATAGACAGGTAGTTGTTGATAAGCCGGACTATAAAGGTAGAAAAGGAGTATTAGAGATTCACGTTAAGAATAAGCCATTGAATGATGATGTGAACTTAGATGTGTTAGCTAAAAGAACTCCTGGTTTCACAGGTGCGGATATGGAGAATTTAGCTAATGAAGCTGCTATTCTAACTGCTAGAAGAGATAAGAAAAAGATAGGAATGATAGAATTTGATGATGCTATTGACCGAGTGATTGCTGGGCCTCAGAAGAAGAGTAGAGTAATTAGTGGTAAAGAAAAGGATATAGTTTCTTATCATGAAACTGGTCATGCACTTTTAGGTGAGTTATTGGAGAATGCAGATTCAACTCATAAAGTCACTATTATTCCACGCGGTAGAGCTGGTGGATTTACTATTAATCTACCAGAGGCTGATAAAAACTATGTGACTAAATCTGAGTTAAGCGATAAAGCAACTGCGCTCTTAGGAGGACGTGTAGCTGAAGAAGTCTTTTTAAATGATATTAGTACAGGTGCTCAAAATGACTTAGAAAGGGCAACTAAGATTGTACGAAGTATGGTTACTGAGTATGGTATGAGTGAAAAACTAGGACCATTAACTTTAGGTCAAAAAAATAATGACCAGGTCTTTTTAGGTCGCGATATATCTAGAAGTAGAAATTATAGTGAAGAAGTAGCAGCAATTATCGATCAAGAAGTAAAAGTAATGATTGAGAGTGCTTATAATAAAGCTAAAAGAATTTTAAGTGAAAATGATGAGATGGTTGAAAAAATGGTTAAAGAACTCAAAGAGAAAGAGACTTTAGTTTCAAGTGATATTAAACAAATCATTGCTGAATTTAAGGATGATTATGAGTATGATCCAGATGATAAAGAGGTAGAATATGCAAATGCGAGAGCCAGTGATGATGAAAAAAATGATGATTTTCAGTCAGATTCAGATAATAGTACAGATAGTAGAATTAACATTAATTTAACAAGATAATTATGAGGATTAAAGGAGATAGCTTTTTAGCTATCTCCTTTTTTTAGTCATAAATTCTATTTCTTTAGAATATAATTTGGTAAAAGTTTCTAAATAAAGTTAATTAAGGAGATTAGATTGGATTTGGTGCATTGTATAATTAAATGCACGGGCTAATAAAAAAATGACACATACTTGTTCCTCTGATAAAATGTTAAGTAACCACACTTAAACATTAAGGAGGCACAAATATGCGTCAAAGTAATTATATCATAGAAAGAGAAAAAGGGAAACATTTAAAACTAGGAGCTCGTAAGATTATTGCTCATTTATATAATAAGCAAAATAAAAATTATAGTGAAATAGCCCGAGAAATGAACTGTCATAGGACAACAATAAGCCGAGAAATAAAAAAGGGTTTAACTACTTTTAAAAACGCAGATTGGTCTGATAGAGAAGTTTATGTGC
>NZ_FUWM01000040.1 GCF_900167185.1 Selenihalanaerobacter shriftii | reverse complement strand
ATCATTGAAATTTCATTTCCTCTAATATTTCTCATTTCCGATTTGCTTTTATTTAATAGATTCTCGCCTTTAAAATTGATTTCACCACCAACAATCTTTCCTGGTGGCTGAGGAATTAAGCGCATAATTGAAGTAGAAGTTACACTCTTCCCAGAACCAGACTCACCAACGATTCCTAAGGTTTCACCTTTCTCTATTTGAAAGCTAACACCATCTACGGCTTTAACTACTCCTTTTTCTACAAAGAAATGAGTCTGTAAATCATTAACCTCTAGAATTACATCCTTACTCATTTTTTCACCTCGCTTTAATTATCCTTCATTTTTGGATCTAAGGCATCACGTAAACCATCACCAAATAGATTAAAACCTAATACAGTAATTACGATTGCTATACCTGGAAAAGCTACTACCCAAGGGGCCAACTGAATAGCTGATCGACCAGCACTTAACATAGCTCCCCATTCAGGTGTTGGTGGTTGAGCTCCTAATCCTAAAAAACTTAAACCTGCTGCTTCTAAAATAGCAGTAGCAATACTTAAAGTAGCCTGAACAATAATCGGTGCCATACAGTTAGGTAACAAATGTCTAAGTAAAATTCTAGGATCATTTGCTCCTAAAGCTTTAGCAGATTCTACATATTCTGCTTCTTTAACAGTAATCACTGAAGATCTAACGATTCTCGCAAATCGTGGTAAATTTACAATTCCAATTGCTATCATTGCATTACTTAATTGCGGGCCTAAAATAGCCATAATTGCGATGGCTAATAAAATACTAGGAAAAGCTAACATCACATCTATTACTCTCATAATTAAAGTGTTTATTATTCCCCCATAATAACCAGCTACAGTACCCAAAAAGACACCAAAAACTAAAGCAATACTAACAGAAATTACACCAACTTGTAATGATATTCGAGAACCATAAATAATTCTACTTAAAATATCTCTACCTAATTCATCAGTCCCTAACCAATGATCAAAAGAAGGAGCCTCTAATCTAGAAATCACATCTACCTTATTAGGATCATATGGTGCAATATAAGGAGCAGTAATAGCCAGAATAATTAGAATAGCTATAATTCCTAATCCAAACACGGCTGTCTTATTCCTTAAAAGTCGTTTCCAAACTTCAGCCCAAATCCCACTACTTTCTACTTCTTCTAATTTATTAGAATTTTGTTTAGCCTCAATACTAGCCTGTACCATTATTACACCTCCTTAATTATACTCAATTCTAGGATCTACAAAGGAATAAATAATATCTACTATTAAATTTATAACTACGAAAGTTATCGATAAGACTAAAATACATCCTTGTACTACTGGGAAATCCCTAGCCATAATGGCATCAAAGGAGTATTTACCTACTCCTGGCCAAGAAAAGATGGTTTCAGTCATTACCGCTCCACCTAATAAAACTCCTGCTTGTAGACCAACTACAGTAATAATTGGAATTAAAGCATTCTTTAAAGCATGTTTATAAACGACTACTCGTTCACTTAGTCCTTTAGCATAAGCAGTTCTAATATAATCGTTACCTAATACCTCTAACATACTAGAACGAGTCATACGGGCAATAATTGCCATCGGAATCGTACCTAAGGCTAGTCCAGGCAACATTAAATGCCAAAGTACATCTTTTAGTGCTGTCCAATTTCCTGTTATAATACTGTCTATTACATAAAAATTTGTAATTGTCTCCAATTCTATCCCTACACTAAGTCTGGCTGATGCTGGGAACCACCCTAATTTTAAAGCAAAAATCCAAATTAACATCAAACCTAGCCAGAAAATTGGCAAAGAAACTCCTAATAAAGCACCTGACATACTAACATAGTCAAATACAGAATATTGTTTAGTAGCTGAAATAATTCCCGCTGGAACTCCAATTAAAACAGCTATAATCATACTGAAAAGACTTAATTCAATGGTAGCTGGATACCTGTGTAACAACTCTTCACCTACTGGATTTCTGGTCATAATTGAGGTTCCTAAATCACCTCTTGCAATTCGTTTCAAAAACCTAAAATATTGTTGATATAAGGGATCATTAAGGCCTAGTTCATCTCTTAATCTTTTTAAATCTTCATGTGATGCCCTCTCACCTAACATAATTTGAGCAGGATCTCCTGGAATCAAATGAACCATCATAAAAACTACTATAGACACTCCAATAATGATCGGAACAAGAAATAATAATCTTCTTAAAATATAAGTTAACATCCTCTCGTTACAACCTCCTTTGCTATAACTATCAATTATATCCTTTTATTTACACTAGCTTTAAACATGAATTAGAGTATATATGGCAATTGCCATATATACTCTAAGCTTATACCATTAATATTCAATTAAACTTACTGCTTAAGCCACACATCATTTAATTTTTCTTGTCCTACTGGACTTGGTTCGTAATTCATTACTTTATTCTTCAATCCTAATGGAGGATTAGAGTGAGCTACAGGTACCCATGGCGCATCTTTATGGATAACCTTTTGAGATTTCTTATATAATTCAGCTCGCTTTTCTTGATCCATAGTAGTTTGAGCTTTAATTAATAATTCATGTAATGGATCACTCTTATAGAATGCAATATTACCAGCACTTCCTTTAATTGCATTATCCTTATCTAATAAGACGTATAAGAAGTTATCTGGGTCACCATTATCACCAGTCCAACCTAAAAGTGCCATATCATGTTCACCATTTTCAGTCTTTTGTAGATAAGTACCCCAATCATAGCTTCTAATTTCTGCCTTAACACCAATAGCCTCTAGATCAGACTGCATAGCCTGAGCGATTAACTTTGGCTGAGGCATATATGGTCTTGGGTTAGGCATTGCCCATAATGTTGTTTTAAATCCATCTGGATAACCAGCTTCAGCTAATAATTTTTTTGCCTTTTCTGGATTATACTCATAAGGGTCAATATCTTCATTATACCCCCACAAGGATGGTGGTAATGGGTTTTTAGCAGGTTTACCTAGTCCTGCATATAAACCTTTAATAATCTCTTTCTTATTAATCGCATGATTAATAGCTCTTCTAACTTTGACATTACCAAATGGTTTCTTATCAAAGTTCATAGCTAAATAACCAACATTCATACTTGGTCTTAAAGATAACTTTAATTTATCTGCATTTCTAATTTGTGGAACACTATTAGGGTTAACTCCGTCAATCATATCAATACTTCCAGACTGTAATTCCATAAATCTAGCAGTATTATCTGGAATAACTCTAAATACAACCTTATCTAAGTAAGGTCGACCTTCCCAATAATCTTCATTTGCTTCTAAAATGATTCTATCTCCTTTAACCCACTTTACAAACTTAAATGGTCCGGTTCCTACTGGATGCTTAAAATAGTCTTCTCCATACTTCTTAATCGCTGTTGGACTAGAAATTCCAAATGGACCCATTGCTAAATTAGCTAAGAATGGTGCCAATTTTTCTTTTAAAGTAAATTTAACAGTATACTCATCCACAGCTTCTACAGATTTAACTACTCCTGGGAACCCACCAAACATATAACCCCAGTAAACAAATTGACCATCATGATATTTATGATCTTTATTCATCCAACGCTTAAAGTTAAATACAACAGCATCAGCATTAAATTTAGTTCCATCGTGGAATTTAACACCTTTTCTTAAATTAAATGTCCATGTTAAACCATCTTCAGAAGTTTCCCAAGACTTAGCTAATGCAGGTTCAATTTCAGTTTCACCTGGCTTGTACTCTACTAAACCATCAAGCATCTGTCTTGTTACCTTCATTGATTCACCATCAGTTACATCAGCTGGATCTAGCTTAACTGAATCTCCACCTCGTCCAAAGACTAATGTTCCACCAGATTTAGGCTTAACTTTTTCTTGAGCTTTCTTTTCAGTCTGTTGTTGATTCTTTTCCGGTGCCTGCTCTGCCGCTTTTTCAGATTGTCCACAACCTACTAAAGCAAACCCTACTACAGCAATAATTAAAACTAAAGCTATACTCTTCTTATTAAACATTTATTTACCTCCTCAATTCTTTTCTGCTCTTTACTACTCAATGAATAATTATCAATTTAAACATAACCTACACTTCTCTTCTCCTCTCCTCTATTTCACCTCCTTGCCTTACTTATATGTGTAAGTATTTATATAAAAAATTAACTGAATTTGCTTTAAAAATATATTTTCAGTGACTAACATATGTCACCAATATTACCAATAAAATAAACATAAAAAAATTTTACTACAAATATAAAAAAACTTATCCCTAAAGAATAGAAGTACATAGTTTAGAGATAAGGCTATAGAAATCCTAATATTTTTCAACTCTTATTTACTACTCTCTGCTAAACTACTCTATTTTAATAATGATTATATTATTTTTATTAAATAAATTATACAATTCCAAATCAATTATATCTTTCTACTTATTGACTACTTATCTAATTATCTACTCATCTACTTATATATACTATAGTAAGAACTATTATATTATATTATATTCTGAATTATTTGTCAACTCATAAATATCATATTAAGTAATTTAGATTGAATTTTTATTAAAAAACCTTTAATTTGCCTTTTTAATTTGAAACGATGTATCTTTACCAGTTAAGCTAATCTGACAGTTATCATTTCTTAAATAGAGAATATCTAAACCTTTTACTTGGTTCTTAATTAATACTTTACGACTAATTTTAAATAGAACATCTCCTAAATTAATCTGAAGAGCTTCTGCTAAATCATAATTAGCCTTTTCAATTTCTAATATTGGATTAGTAAATTCAATATTAGAAGCTTTAGCATTTAAAAGGTTATCAATTTTTTGTTCACTATCTACCTCTTCATCATTAGGAATCAAAAAAGTAGTATTAACTAATATAGGGTCCTCTTGTTCATAAACCATTAAAGATCTTTCCTGGGAATTATTACCTTTTACTAATTTTTCATAACTATTATATTCATTTAAAATTATTCTATCTAACTGTTCAGTAGAAATAATATCTAAATCCAAAATATTAATTATATCGATTAAAAATTGATGAGATGATACATTAGATAATTTCTCCATTTTACGAGCATATCTTTCTCGTAGCTTAGTCAATGATAATCGTGCCTCCGATAAAACTGTCCTAACGTAGTGAGGGGTTGTCTCTACTTTTTCTGCTAATTCTTCTACTTTCAAAAAAGGGTCATTTTTTGCTAAATATACTACTTTCTCTTTCTTATTTAAATCATTAATTCTCGACTTCTCTTCTTCTAACCCTTGCATGATAATCCCCCTTCAATAATTAATTATTAGTAGATAATAAAAAAACTCTAAACTAAGAGTAGTCTAGAGTAAGTTATAGATAGCCCTCAATAAAGAGCTGATCTAATCTACTTATTACCTACCAAACTACTTTCCTACTCTTTTACTAAGATTATAAATCTACCTCTACTCACTACTCAATCCTTAATAAATATACTCAATTATCTAATAAATATACTATATTATTAATAATTATATTATAACTTACATATGTTTGTCAAGTCATATTTTAGATCACTAATTAAACAAAAAAGAGTAACTACTCAATTGAGTAGTTACTCTTTTAATTTCATTATTATTTATTTAACCAAACTGTATTTAATGGTAATGGTCCCATAGCAGTCAATCTATACCCTTGAACAAATGGTTTCGCTACAGCGACTCGAGTATAATAATAAATTGGAATCCATGGTGCATCATTCACAACCATCTTCTCAGCTTTTTGATATAACTTAAGTCTTTCTTCACCTGGTTTCATACCACGTGCCTTCTCTGCTATTTTATCAAATTCTGGATTATTATAGAAGACTGCATTCCCTCCTGGGCCAGCATTCTCAGAATGGAATTTAACATATAAAAAGTTATCTGGATCTGGATAGTCAGCAATCCAACCTAATCTAAATATTTGAGTCTCTCCATTATCTACTCGTTTAATATAACTACCCCAATCTAAATTAGATAGTTTAATATTTACTCCTATTTCTTTTAAATTAGCTTGTACAGCTTCTGCAATAGCTTGATGTGATTTGCTTGTATTATAGATTAACTCATATTCTCCTGGAAGTCCATCTGGATATCCTGCTTCTGCTAACAACTTCTTAGCTTTCTCTTGATCATATGGATATCCCTCTATATCTTCATTATATCCAGGCATTCCCGGCGGCAAGATTCCAGAAGCTGGCTTTACAGTACCATTCTTTAATACTTTTGCAATCGCCTTCTTATTTACTGCATAATTTAATGCTTTTCTAACTTTTAGATTATCAAAAGGTTCTTTGTTAGTATTAATTCCAAAGTAATATGTTCCTAAGAAAGGAATTTTAACTAATTCATCAGAAAACTTTTCACTAGTTAGTACTCTCTGCATCTGTCCCATCGGAATATCTCCATCTACTAAAGTATAAATGTTACCCTGCTCATACTCAGCAAATGCTGGAGATGCCTCAGGAATAACTCGATAAACAACTTTATCTAAATATGGCCGACCAGCAAAATAATCTTTATGAGCTTCTAATACAACTTTATTATCATGCTGCCACTCTTTAAATTTAAATGGACCGGTCCCAACTGGATTATTTCCATAATCAACACCATACTTTTCAATAGCCTTTTTAGAAACTACTGCAGCATTAGGCATTGCTAATACAGATAGGAACGGAGTAAACGGCTCTTTTAAAGTGATTTTTAAGGTATATTCATCAGTAGCTTTGATTCCTTCTACTCTGTCTGTTTTACCATTTTGAAATTCTTCTACTCCTTTAATATTATTAAATAACCATGCTCTTTCAGACTTAGTTTCTGGATTAACCATTCTTGTAAAGGAATAAACAAAGTCTTCAGCAGTTACTAAATCTCCATTATGAAACTTTACATCCTTCTTTAATTTAAATGTCCATATTAAACCATCATCAGAAACATCCCAAGATTTAGCAATCGCCCCAACTACTTTTAAATCCTTATCGAATTCTACTAAACCATCATAAATATTCATTGCTACTTTATGTGAGGTAGTATCAGTAATATGTGCCGGATCTAAAGAAGGTGGATCGGAAGCTACTCTTCCTTCAAACACGCCACCAAACTTATCTTCTTCCTTCACTTCCTTTGGAGCTGTTTCTTCTTGTTGCTTCTGGTCTGCTCCTTGATTCTGATCTCCTCCTTGTTGTCCACAACCTACTACAGTAAGTACTAATAATCCTAAAAGTAAAACTACTGCTATACTCTTTTTATTGAACATTCTTTACCAGTCCCTCCTATTATAATTTTAATGTTGGTCAATTACTATTTTTAGTTACTAAGATTATAATTATTAAAATAAATTTATTTATTTTTTACTACCCTCTCCCTCCTTAATTAAATTGTACGAATTTTGTGATAAAACAAATCAAAGATTCAGGTGACATACGTATGTCACCTGAATAGCTAAATATATATAATTTACTCGTTAATTTAATTATAACATATAGTACGAATTTTATCAATTTATGTCTTAAAATGTTTTATTGCCATTTATAAGCTAGTAATCAACTTCTTTCTACCTTTTTTTTCAACTTTATAATATCCCCATATTCTAATTTTGTTCTTTGTTATCACTTCTTTAACTTTATCTAAATCTTCTAAATCAAATCTAATTCCAGTTCCACAATTAGATGTTATCTCCTGGGGAATTGGAATTATCATTAACTCTATTCCTACGTCCTTCAAACACTTTTCAGCCTTTAAAGTATGATGAGTTGAATGAAAAGTTATTAAACCAAACTTTCTAGTAATCACCTTAATTCTACTCCTTAACTTTAATTTTAGCACTTCCCGCCTTAATCTGACCAATAATCGTTGCTGCATTTACCCCTTTTTCTTGTAGCTTATCAACCAACTTCTGGGCGTTAATAGCATCAACTGAAATCAAAAGGCCTCCAGAGGTTTGTGGATCAAATAGAATATCTTTTTTAGCTTCATTGAATTCTTCACTAAAGTGCATATGTTCACTTATATAATCCTGATTTCGATAAGCACCACCAGGTACTAATCCCATTTCTGCCCATTCTATTACTTCTGGCAATAAAAGAATATTTGAAAAGTCCAACTCTGCTTTTACTTCACTAGCAGACACCATCTCCCATAAGTGACCTAATAGCCCAAAACCAGTTACATCTGTACAAGCATTAACACCTACATCTTGCATTACTTCTACAGCATCCTTATTTAAAGTAACCATTTCTTGGATTGCTGAATTATCTTCTGTATCAGAAGTGAGTCCTCCTCTCATGGCAGTAATAGTAATACCAATTCCTAACGGTTTAGTTAAGACTAATCTATCTCCCGGTTTAGCTCCGGCATTGGTAAGAACTTGGTCTGGATGAACTAAACCACTTGCTGATAAACCATATTTAGGCTCATCATCTTCAATAGTATGCCCTCCAGCTAAAATAGCTCCTGCTTCTTTTACTTTTTCAGCGCCTCCTTGTAAAATTTCTTCTAAAACTTCTGGTTCTAAACAAGTAGGAAATCCCACAATATTCATAGCACTAAGCGGCTTACCACCCATAGCATAAATGTCACTTAATGAATTGGTAGCTGCTATCTGTCCAAATAAATACGGGTCATCTATCATAGGAGTAAAGAAATCAAGCGATTGAATGATAGCCTGGTCAGTATTTAATTTAATTACTGAAGCATCATCTGAAGTACTTAATCCAACTAATTCTCGTTCATCTGTTATAATGGGAATTGATCGCAAAACTTGCGATAAGGTCTCAGGACCTAATTTCGCTGCTCAACCTCCACTTGTAGCAAATTGACTTAATCTTTTTTTACTCACTTCTACCAACACCTCTTATTATACTTGTATTATATTCATTTAGCTCCTTATTGGTTAAAACATTTTTCCTTATACCGTTACTACTGGATATGAATTTAGTTTCTCAACAATAGTATACATATTTGAAATTTCTCCTACTTCCAATTTATCTTCTAATCCATAATATTCTAGGCAAGTACCACAAGAAATAATCTCCATTCCAGCTTCTTCTAAAATCTTTAAATTCTTTTTAACTTCTTTATTCAAAGTAGGTAATTTTACCCCAGAATTGATAAATATAATAGCTTCTGGTAATGGAGCTGTTTCCGTTAAAGTATAGATGAACCCTTTAATTAATACTTCACCTAATTCTTCTTCACCTTTACCTAATGTCTCTGAACGAATAAAATAAACTTTATTACCATCTTCACCACTGTCCTCTATTTCTTCTGAAGTCACTGATGAAGCAACAGTAGATTCACCTTGGGTAAAATTCACCTGAAACTCTTCATCTATTTTTAAAACATCCGTATTATATCCTAATTTCTGTCCTAATTTTTCTAAGTTTTTACAAGCAATTTGATTATCAACCAAAGTAGAAACTTCCTTACTCTCCTCTAGTGCATTCTTAGTCTTAATTACCGGCTCAGGACAATTTAAACCTCTAGCATCAATCTCCATTATTTACTCCTCCTAATATATAGTAACTAGTATAGACAATGAGCCATAATTCATACCTTTAGCTTAATCCTTATGAAAAAGTTATAATCTGTATTTTTAATTATATATAAGTTATTATTATAAGTCAAATAAGACTTTTTAATATCATAAACAAAAAAGATAACTACCAATTAAGATAGTCATCTTTGTAACGAACTTTCTATTCTATTTCTTCTACTGAGAGATGACAAGCCGCATAATGTCCAGCTCCTCTATCTACAAGCTCTGGTTCTTCCTTACTACAGATATCCTTAGCAAATGGACATCTAGTATGGAAACTACAACCGCTTGGCGGATTAATTGGACTCGGTACATCTCCTTTTAGAATTATCTTTTCTCTTTTAATTGTCGGGTCAGTCAATGGAATTGCTGATAATAATGCCTTAGTATAAGGGTGTTGAGAGTTATTATATAATTCATCTTTATCTGCTAATTCTACCATCTTTCCTAAATACATTACCGCTACCCGATCACTAATATGCTTTACTACACTTAAATCATGGGCAATGAATATATACGTTAAATCCAACTCTTTTTGTAAGTCTTCCATTAAGTTAATTACCTGAGCCTGAATTGATACATCTAATGCTGATACCGGTTCATCACAGATAATAATCTTAGGGTCTACTGCCAATGCTCTTGCAATTCCGATTCTTTGACGCTGTCCTCCACTAAACTCATGAGGATATCTACGCATATGCTGCTTAGGTAGCCCTACTTTTTCTAATAGTTCTCTTACTTGCTTTTCTTTTTCTTTACCTTTGGCTATATCATGAATCTCCATGGCTTCACCAATAATATCTCCTACTGTCATTCGTGGATTTAAAGATGCATATGGGTCTTGAAAGATCATCTGCATCTCTCTTCTTAAGCTTCGCATATCTTTCTTATTTAAATCATATATATTCTGATTATTGAACTTAACTTCTCCTGCCGTTGGTTCTAATAATCTTAATAATAATCTACCTGTCGTTGATTTTCCACAACCACTTTCTCCTACTAAACCTAGTGTCTCTCCCTTATTAACTGCAAAATTAAGACCATCTACTGCCTTTACTGTATTTACAGTCTTAGAAAATAATCCACCTTTG
>NZ_FUWM01000039.1 GCF_900167185.1 Selenihalanaerobacter shriftii | reverse complement strand
TAATCATATTATAAATAAAATAGCCCATTATCCCAATAATAATAATTGCTAAAATTAATAACATTGAATTATTAGAATTCGATTCATTACTAACAGGCTGTTGACTAGCAATTGTGTCTGTATTTTGATTATTAGTTCTAGTAATAGATGGTCCAGTGTTAGAACGATCATATTTAACTGTTATGTTGACATTTTCTCCTTCATTTAAATTCACTAATTGATAAAAATGGTTTTTAAGTCCATAGCCATCAGTCTGCACTCTAGCTTCATTTAAATTAGCTGAATAATTGCTAGCATTTAAAGGTTCAGTAACTTTAAAGTTAAAGTTTTTAATATTATAAGTTGTTTCATAATCAAAATTAATTACCCTACTATTATCAGTAATCTCTAATGGGTTATAATAATATTCTAAATAGGCATGATATTCTTCCCCAGGTTGTAATTTTCCTGTTTTCCAAATAATTAACTTTTGATCTCCCTTAAGTTTTACATCATATAATTGACAATTATGATCACCAGCATCTGTAATCTCACATACATTCTCAATCTTAGCCCCTTTAGGCACTAAGAATTTAACGGTACCTGAATATACTTCAGTAGAAGTATTCTTTAAATAAGCATCATAAATAGTAAACATATCTGAACTATTATACTCTGGTTTTAATTCTACTTCCATTTTACTGGCATTTAATTTCCCCTGTGCTTGAGCTGTCACACCAAAACTCAACATTATCACGACTAATGCCAAAATTACTATAGTATTCTTTTGGTTATTTTGCATTTTGTACCCCCTCGTAATCATTAGCATGTGCTTCATTTCACTTGCGAAGTATTGTTTAATTTCCTAATCATACTCTTTAAAGTTTTCGCTACATCTTTTTAAATACTCACCTCCAATTACTATAATTTATTTAACCTTCTACTATAATTCCAGAATATGTATGTGTTTCTTATAAAATATATTAAATATCGATTTCATTATATAAATGAAATATGAAAGACTTGTGAAATAAATATGAATTATTTGTGAACTAAATCACTCTAAATTACTAATATTTTACTTATATGTAAAATAAACCAGGATAATCCTGAGTTATTTTATCACTACTTAAAGTTTTAAATTAAAAAGAATGCTGCCACAGTTGTTACTATAAGTCCAATAATAATTGGTATTAAATTTCTTCTTGCCAATTCAAGTACTTCCACCTACTAAAGCCGTAGCATTAAGATTTTTCTTAACTTGACTTGAAGTCCCAGTAAAATCAATAGTAGCATTTCTTTTTTGTTGATCAATAGATATATTAACTTTTACCTCTTCACCGGAATCAAATTTACAACTGAATTTACCTTCCTCTAATGAAGCAACTACCTGTCTAACTGCTTCTTCAGCATTATCTTGAACATATTGCATATATGCGGTAACAATCTTTAAACTGTAAACTTGAATTACTTTTTTAAGTTCAGCTAATCCTTCCTACTGCTTCCGGTTTAATTTTAGTCCTCGATTTTGGCTTATGTTTTTGCTCTTTTGGAATATCCATTTGCTTAATAACTTCAACTGAAATAGATTCTAAAATAATATCTTTATCATCATAAATAAATCCATATAATTGTTTATGTTCTTTTTCAAAACTACTTTTAATCACCTTAGTTAATTCCTTTTCAACTGCCTGTTGTTTAATCACCCGTATATCAGCCAGTCCCATTCCATAAGCCGATAAAACCCCGGCATAAGGATGAATTAATACCTTTTCAATACCTAAATTTTCAGCAATCTGACAAGCATGCTGCCCTCCTGCTCCTCCAAAACAACACAAAGTATAATTAGTTATATCATATCCTCTTTGTAAAGAAATCTCTTTAATAGCATTAGCCATATTCTCAACTGCTATATCTAAAAATCCTGCTGCTACTTCTTCAGACTTTCGATTTCCTTCACTTTTATTATTTATATCATTAATTAGTTCATCAAATTTTCTCTTAATCTGTTCATAATCTAGAGGTTGATCTCCATCTTCTCCAAATACTGAAGGGAAAAATTGAGATTGAAACCTGCCTAACATAACATTACAGTCAGTTACAGTTAACGGGCCTCCTTTTCTATAAGAAGCTGGTCCAGGATCAGCACCTGCTGACTTAGGACCAACACGATATCTAGACTTATCAAAGTTTAAAACAGAACCTCCACCGGCAGCAATAGTATGAATAGATAAGATTGGAGTTCTTAATCTCACACCGGCAATCTCTGTTTCAAAATCTTTTTCATATTCACCATTATAATGAGCTACATCTGTTGACGTTCCTCCCATATCAAAAGTAATAACTTTATCAAAGCCGGCTTGTTTACATACTTGAACCGCTCCTACAATTCCTCCAGCAGGGCCTGATGGAATACTATCCTTACCTCTAAAATTATCAGCATCTATTAAACCACCATTTGATTGCATGAATAATAATTTATTTTTATACTCCTTAATATCTACTGCCTTATCATTTTCCTTATTAGTTAATTCTTTAATAAATCTATTAGTATAGTACTTTAAAATAGGTGATAGATAAGCATCAGCTACTGTTGTATCTCCTCGACTAATAAATTTCATTAAAGGACTTACTTGATGCGAAAGCGATATATGATTAAAACCAATCTCCTCTGCTATTTTGGCAATCTCTTTTTCATGCTTTGGATACTTATAGCTATGCATTAAAACGATTGCACAACTTCTAATACCTGCATCATAAGCAGCTTGAAGCTGACTTGATAACTTATTATGACTATCGTTTTGTGAAAAAGAAGTTATTTCTGTCCCATCTGCCATCAAGCGTTCTTCAACTTCTATAACTCTTTCATAAAGCATTTCCGGCAATCTAATGTGACGTGCAAAAATATCAAGTCGATCTTGATACCCTATTTTTAAAGCATCTTTATTACATCAATCTCATTCATTGTAATTTTATCATCATAATCTAACCCCATAATATCTTTCATCTCTTGCACAGGAGCATCTACATATCTACCAACATTTTCTGATAATAATTTATGTGCCTTAACTTCTCCATTTGGATTTCTAGCAACAATATCAGTAAAAGTACCACCTCTATCTATCCAAAATTGCCAATTATCTACTTCCACATCTATCCCACCTTCATATTCATATACTCTTTTATCTTTAATTTTATAATTAATACTATACCTTTTTTCAACTTTTTATAAAGAAAAAATTAAAATATGAAGTATAATTAACCTTTAAAATAGAAAAAACCCAGGATTATCCTGGGTTTTTGATAATTATTTATTCAAATTCCATATTAACTATTTCTTCAATCTTAGCTTCTAACTGTTCTGCTGCTTCAATAATATTGTTAACATCTAATTTTAATTCTTGAGCTGTCTCTTTATCCTTTAAAGATTCTGCATTAATCAATACGTTATAACTACCACCTTTTATGGCTACCATTGCTGTTAAAGCAGCTACACCAGCATCAGAAATAGCATTTTTATTACCTCTTTCTACTACTTTGCGAGTAATCTTTAATAACCTTAACCCTAATTTCATTGTTTCTAAAGGAACAAAACTAGCATTCTTTAACGCTTCTTGGATTGCATCATTTCGTTCCTGTTTTTCCTCTTTTGTGTCCTTAGACATCTTAAAAGCATCCATCACCTTGTCAAAGCTAACTGCATCTTCATCGATTAAATTTAACCCCTTAGTTCTTAGCTCTTTTAATTCTTCAGCATATTCATCTAAAGAATCATCCTTTGTTAATGCAACAACCATTGAAGCCAAACTAGCACTTAATGCTCCATTTAATCCAGCAATACTACCTCCACCTGGTGT
Source organism: Selenihalanaerobacter shriftii (assembly GCF_900167185.1). NCBI lineage: Bacteria > Bacillati > Bacillota > Clostridia > Halanaerobiales > Halobacteroidaceae > Selenihalanaerobacter > Selenihalanaerobacter shriftii. Next base: position 8,960 of record NZ_FUWM01000039.1, on the reverse strand, counting down.
TGGAGAATCACTGGCCAATTTTTTACTAAATTCATCTACTGTATACTTTGCAAAATCCATATTATAACCTCCTAAAGCTAATTACTAATTTATAGTACACACTTTTTTAATAACCAAATGCTATATCCCGAAGGAAAAGCGCAACCTCTGGAAATAACATAATTGTAATAGAACTTAATACTAACATAATTATAAACGGCGGTGTTGATTTTATCACTTCAAAATAAGGCCGTCTAAATATCGCAATTGCAGTAAAAATATCACAACCAAACGGTGGAGTAGCTGAACCAATGGCAGCTTGTAAAGTTACTATAACCCCTAATAATACTGGATCAATACCCGCTTGCATTGCTACAGGATATAAAACCGGAGTCATTACAAGAATTACTACGATATTATCAACAAACATACAACCTACAAAATATGCCAAAGTAATAATAGAAAGCACTTTGAATGTTGATGGATCTGTTCCTAATATTATTGGAAGAATTTTATTAGGGATTCTTGTGAAAGTTATCATCCAGGAAAAAGATGCTCCTACCCCAATCAAAATGAAGACTACTGCAGTTATTACCCCTGTATCTAAAGCTATTTCTGGAATATCACTGAACTTTAAGGATTTGAAAATAAATATTTCAAGAATTATAGCGTATAAGATAGAGACTCCAGCTGCTTCATTAGGACTAAATAAGCCGGAATATATTCCTCCTACAATTAAAATAGGAAATCCAAAACATAGTAAAGCTTTTTTAGTAGACTTTATTTTTTGAGCTTTAGTCGCTTTAGGTAGTACAGGAATATCATAATATTTTGAATAAAAGTAATTAAATAAAGAAAATAAAGTGAAGATCAGTATCCCAGGACCAATACCAGCAATAAATAACTCACCTACTGAAGTACCGGTAACAACCCCATAAACGATCATTCCTATACTCGGTGGTATAAGTAAAGCAATATCACTGGAATTTATAATTAAACCCATTGCAAAAGAACTATTATACCCTGCTTTCAAGAGTCTAGGTAACATTGGTCCACCAATAGCAACAACTGTTGCTTGGGTAGAACCAGAAATTGCACCAAATAAGGTACAGGTAGCTGAAGTCGTAATAGCTAACCCTCCCCGAATATGTCCAACAAAGTCAGTCACAAAATCTAATAATCTATCAGATGTCTCACCTTTGGTCATTATCCCAGCTGCAAAAATAAACATTGGAATAGCTATTAAAGACATCAGTCTCACATTACTAATCATTTGTTGAATTAAAACCTTCATTCCCATTCCAGGAAAATATTTGGCTAAAACAGCAATTGGAGCAGCAATTAACGGTACTAACATTGGAAATCCTAGAACAAGCAAACTGATCATAATTGCAACCATCATTAAAACCATTAAAAATTCACTCCCCTTTCTTCCCTTCTTACATGATTTTCTAATTAATTATCTGTTGGAGGTAAATCTACATCAAAGTCTTTATAATCAGACTTTTCTTCATAAGATAACCATGCTTCATCGCCTTTGATATTCTTAATAAAAGTTAATATATACTGAACTCCTCCTAAGAATAAACCTATAGGTGCCCAAATTATAATTAAATAAAATGGAACCATTAAAGTAGGAGTAACTCTACCAAAATGTTTGGTCTCGAGCACATATAATCCTGCATGATATGCTAAGTAAAATAATATTAATGATGTTACTAGTGATACAATTATCATCATAATTCGTTGAGCTGTTTCATTCATTAAATCATAAAAAGCTGACATCCTAATATGTCTACCAACTCTAATAGCATAACTAATTCCCATAAAAGTCAGAATTACTAATATGAATTGTGATATTTCTTCAGTAAAAGTCCAACTGTAATTAAAAGCTCTTCTACTTATAACATTACCTACAGTCAGTGCTGCTAAGGCAATAATACCATAAGTGAGGATGAATTTTTCAAAACTTCTTATTAGATTATTTATTTTGAAAAATAAATTGCTAGGTTTCAATAATATCCCCCTCTTCTGAATAAAGTTATATCTCTAAACAAATTAAATTACATAAAATATAAGTGCATTTGCTAAATTTCTAACTATATTGATAATAGAGGTACTTTAACAATGGATTAATCTAATGAAATTTAGCAAATGCATCTTCATATTATACCTTAATTAAGGTATAAATTTAATTAAATTGTTTTTTAGCCTTCTTAATATCTTGGTCTAATAAGTTTAAGAAAGTTTTACCATCTTCACCAACCATATCAATATAAGTCTCTTTTACCGGCTTTGCTAGCTTTCTAAATTTAGCCTTTTCTTCTTTAGTAAGACTAATGATCTTAATTTCAGGCTTTTCCTTACGAATTTTTTTCTCCATCTCTTTATTAAATTTACTTCTCCATTGAGTACTATATGGGTACAATTCACTAACTGATTCTCTAACAATCTTTTGAATATCTTTAGGTAAAGAGTTAAAGAATTTCGGATTACTAATTAAAGTTAAAATAAATGGATTACTATGAGCCTTAACTAAATACTTTTGAACTTCGTAAAACTTCATATTTGCGATACAAGAGATTGGATTAACCTGTCCATCTATCATATCTAACTGTAAAGAACTATATACTTCAGAATATGGAGTTGTAGTTGGGTTAGCTCCATAAGCCTTATAGTCATCTAATAATAGCCTTGAAGTCATAGTTCTCATCTTAAAGCCTTCAAAATCTTTTGGACTTCTAAGCGGCTTATTTGCAGTCCAAATTTGCCAACCTGAATTTAAAGTTGCTAATGGTTCAAGCCCTTTATCTCTAAACTTACCATATAACATTTCAACAGCTTCACCATTTTCCAATACGTCATTAACTAACTTTTCATTTTTAGGAAAAAGGTAATGTAATAAAAATCCCTGAGCTTCAGGAACAAGCGTGCCAACATGGCCTGTAGACGCGAAATTAAACTGAATTGTTCCTTGTCGAACAAGTTCAACTAAGTCCTTACTGTTTCCAAGCTGACCAGCAGGATATACTTGTAACTTAATTCTACCATTTGATTTCTCTGCTAATATTCTCTTAAATTCATTAGCTACAGAATCCATAAATCCACCTGGCTGTTCCTCATGAGCAAACTTCCATTCATATGTTACTTCCTTTTGTACTTCCTCAACTTCACCTTGTGTCTCTTTAGCCTTTTCCTGCGTAGAACAACCTCCCATAATACTACCTACTAATAAGACTACAATCCCCAATAAAACAATTAACTTCTTATTCATTTTTTCCCCTCCCTTTTTAGATGAAAATTTAAAATTCATTATAAAACTATCATTAATTACTTTTATAACCCAATTAAATTATTCTCTAATATTTGACTTCTATCAAAATCTTCTAGCTGCAAGTACTTCTCTAAAGAATTTACTAATGCTTCTTGAGGTACTACTCCAACTAATTCACTAGCTACTACTGAAACACCATATCTAGCTGCCTCATTCTTAATTAATTCAAAAGTTCTATAAAGTGGTGTCAAGTCATAATCAAACATATTCATTGATACAGCAACTTGGTTTCTTTCTGAGAATTTTAAACCTACAGCTCTAACAGTAGTAAAACCTCCACTTGGTCCGCGAACTATTTTAGCAATAGACTTAGCAATCTCTAAATCATCAGTTCCTAAAATTACATTATAAGCAACTAATGGTCTCTCTCCAGCACTAACAATTACAGCACCTGCTGAAGGATGTAATGCTCCAGGTCCAATATCTGGTGCTCTTTCAGGAGTATGAGCAACTTCTTTTAAGCCTTCATACTGTCCCTTGCGAATAAAAGATAACTTTTCTCGCTCAGGTGTTCTAGCATTTTCACCTGAAAAATAAACTGGAACTTCACATTGGTCATAAACTGCTTGACCAATCTCTTCTGCTATCTCTCTACATTCTTCAGTAGTAATGTCCTTTAATGGGAAAATAGGAATAGTGTCCTGAGCACCAATTCTAGGATGATCGCCTGACTGTTCTTCCATATCTATTAACTCAATAGATTTTGCAGTCATATCTAAAAGTGCTTTTTTTAATGGTTCTGGGCGTCCAATAAGTTCAATTACTGTTCTGTTAAAATCTGCATCAGGAAAATAACCTACTAATTTTACCCCTTCTACATCTCTTAATTGATCAACTACCGCTTCGATTACCTCTTCTCTTTTACCTTCACTGAAATTAGGTACTGCATGAATAAACTTGTCTGACATTATTCCCCACTCCTCTTTAATAATATTTTAGTAATATGTAACAAACCTAACTCATTCACATTAATAAAGTTTTGAAATGTGAACTTTAAAAATAAAAGTCGAAAAAAAATCGTATAATTTAATAATATTTTGAAAATTAATAATATTAATAAATTTAAAAGTGTATTATCACTTCAAAATCTGTATTATTAAATTATTATAGTATAATTATATCACTGTTTACATTTTATGTCTTTATGGATCGCAGACAAAAATATGTTGTAGTAATCTGTCTATCAGTGACAAATGGGTAACTGAATTACTATTGTGTAACTTTCTTCTTTGAAGCAAGTATTGAAATAAATTCAAATCCTAAATTAGCTGCCATAAAAGCTGTCATATCTGTTGGATCATATTGTGGAGCAACTTCAACAATATCACAACCAACAAAATTCAATTCTTTAAGTGCACGAATAATCTTTAATGTTTCAGCCGATGTGAAACCGCCCACTTCAGGAGTTCCTGTCCCAGGAGCATAAGCAGGATCAATAAAATCAATATCAAAAGTTAAAAATACTTTTCTATCTCCCACTCTATTTCTAATTTCTTCTATTGTAGTATCAATACCTATTTCTCTAACTTCATGGGCAGGTATAAGCCTAAATCCTAATTCTTTTTCAGCAATTTTATGTTCATCTGGATCATATAATGAACCTCTCATTCCAATTTGAATCGTATGAGCAGGATCAATCAGTCCTTCTTCTACTGCCCGCCGGAATGGAGTTCCATGATTATACTTTTGTCCAAATACCTCATCATTTATATCAGCATGTGAATCAAGATGTACCATTGCAACTGGTCCATGTTGCTTAGCTATAGCTCTTAAGTTTGGAAGTGAAATTGAATGATCTCCACCAAATATTATAGGAATTATTCCATTACTAATTATTTCTCCTAATTCTTCTTCAATTTTTTTAAAAGTTGGTTCAATGTAACCAGGGATAATATTAACATCTCCATAATCTGCACCATTTAAATTTTCTAAAACATTTACCTCTAAATGCACATTATTTGGTTTAATAAGCGCCGACATATTTCTAATAGCACTTGGTCCAAATCTTGAACCTGTCCTAAATGAACTAGCAGTATCAAAAGGTACTCCAACAACAGCAAAATCTAAGTCTTCTGTCATTTCCAATTTAGGCAAACGCATAAATGTACCTGTATTACAAAATCTCGGTGAATTTAAAGCACTTGCCGGTTGATTATTTTGTTTATTCTCCACATTATCTACCTCCTAGATATCTTTTATTTAATTGAAATAATTAGTCAAAAAGCTGATCATTTATTAAAACTAATTATTATTTAATCTTAATAATTTTAATGAAAAAGCAATATTAAACTTCTGTTCTGGATCTTGTAAGTCAACCTCTAATATTTCACCAATTCTTTTAATTCTATATTTAACAGTATTATAATGAATATAAAGTTCATTGGCAGTCTTTTTTATACTCCAGTCATTGTGAACTAATTTCTCTAAAGTGTCCAATAAATTAGCATTATTTTCATTATCATACTTAATCAAGTCCCCTAAACACGAAATATAAAATTCCTGAACAGAAGCAACATCAGAAACTTTTTCTAATATTTTATAAACCCCTAGATTATCATAAAATATAATTTTATCCTTCTTAAAATTCCTACTTATTTTTATGGCATTTTGTGCCTCAACATAGCTTTCATGAATATCCATTATTGATTGCTTATAGCTACCAACTCCTATACTTACTTTAAATTCAGTGTCATCTTCAATAATATTTTGTATTTTATGAGTAGCTTTTTTTATAACTTTCATAAACTCTTTCTCACCACAGTCTTGAACAAGAAAGACGATATTATCGCTAAAAGTAGTATAAACAGCTTTAAAAAATGTGTTCTTAATAATCCTGTCAGCTTTAAAGAAAATATTATGTCTTACATTTTCTAATGTTTGATTAAGTTTTTGAGAATTTTCCAAATATTTTTCATTAAAATTATTAATCTCAATAATTATAGTAACTAATCCATCATTAAATTCCCAATCATATAAATTAGCTCTTTTTTTGACTTCTTCTACTTCTTTAATATTATTAAAAATCAAGTCATGTATAAAAAGATCTCTATATTTAGCTTCTATTTGATGATTAGATATCTTCTTTTGAATATTCAATTTTAATACCGTCATTGCATGTTCTAAAGAAATTTCTTCATATGACTTCTCATTAATCTCATTATCTGCTCTATTATATTCATCTGATAAAATTAAATATCCATAAATATCATTATCTATTTTTATAGAATAATGTTCATATTTAGCTAAAATTTCATCTAAAGAAAGTGATTTTACATTCCTTTTAAACTTATCTGACGATGATTTAATATAATTTTTATCAAAATAAAAATCGTGAAAAAGAATATCTCTATTAATAAGCTCTAATAAAGTATCAAGAATTTGTTCAATTTCTCCACCGTCAATTACTAACTGTGTAAAAGATTTATGAATTTTTTCAGAAATGGATAATTTTTTTGCCTGTTTATTTATAACTTCTGATAATAAAGGATTAATGATTTCTGAAAATAAATAGCGAAATGGTACAAATATTATTGGAAAATTTAATTGATTTGCTATTTCTAAAACTTCATTAGGTAATTCATCTATAAACCTTTTAAGTTTAATACATAAAGCAGCAGCTCCAGATTCTTCTAATTTTATAATTAAATTTTTCATTGCCATAGGATCATCTTTCATAACATATGCCGTAGTAATAATAACTTCTCCACCTATTATCCAATCATAAACATCTGGGGCATCCATTACATCAGCAGCTTTAATCGATCTATCTAATCCATCCTCTCCTGCAATTACTTCAAAATCATTAAAACATTCAAGTTGGAGCATATCACTAACTGTAAAGGCCATTTATTTCCTCCTTTTATAGTATAATCTTATTAAAATCTAGAATATCAAACTTACCTTAGCACTTACATATAAACATATCTATACAGAAAATAGCAAATTATAATAGAAAATTACTCCATGCAATGATATTAGACATACAACTACTAAAATCCTTTAATTTTAAATAAAGAAAACCCAGGAATCATCCTGGGTTTATTATAGAGAATATATCAATTTTAGGATATACGCTTAGAAGTAATTAAAATATCACGTAAAGAATCTAATTGATTTAAAACCTTACAAGTACCATGAACAACACAATTAAGTGGGTCTTCAGCTAAATAGACCGGTATTCCTGTCTCCTTACTTAATAATTGTCCTAAACCAGTCAATAATGAACCTCCTCCTGCCATAATAATTCCTTTATCTATAATATCAGATGATAGCTCTGGTGGAGTCTGCTCTAAGGTTTCTTTCACTGAACTAATTATACCGTTAACTGGTTCAATTAATGCTTCTTTTACTTCAACAGCACTAAGCTGAATTGTCTTTGGTAAACCACTTACTAAATCTCTTCCTCTTATATCTAATCTATCCTTTACATCTGCTTCATAAACTGTCCCGATATCCATCTTTATAGATTCAGCAGTTCTTTCTCCAGTCATTAATCTATATTTATCCTTAATATAATTTACAATAGCTTCATCCATTTCATCACCAGCAACCTTAATTGATTGTTTATTAACTATACCTCCTAAAGAAATAACCGCTACTTCAGTAGTACCTCCTCCAATATCTACTATCATATTTCCTGTTGGTTTATCAATTGGTAAACCTGCACCAATAGCTGCAGCCATAGGTTCCTCAATTAAATAAGCCTCTCTAGCCCCTGCTTGTAAAGCCGCTTCTATCACTGCCCTCTTCTCGACCTCAGTAACTCCAGAAGGAATACAAACAATTATTCTTGGCCTTATTAGCCTTTTTCTTTTATGAACTTTATTTATAAAATACTTTAACATCTTTTCTGTAACTTCAAAATTAGCAATAACTCCATCTTTCATTGGTCTAATAGCAATAATATTTCCTGGTGTACGCCCAATCATCCTTTTGGCATCTTCACCAACTTTCAAAACTTCTTTATTATCTTTTCTAATGGCAACTACCGACGGTTCTGAAACCAATACCCCTTTTCCTCCACTGCAGACTAATGTATTAGCAGTACCTAAATCAATTCCTATGTCTTTTGAAAATGGTGCTGTTAAAAAACTCATTACCATTATGGTTACTCCTTTCTCCGTATTCATTTAAGAAATCTACTACAATTACTATCAACTTCTATCTCAATTATGTAAATAGTAGATAATATTGATATCATTATAACTACAATATAACGTATGCTTATTAATTTATATATTATTAATTACACTAATTATACTATTACTACACAAATATGTAATTTCCTTCACAAAGTAGCTATTTTTTAAATATAATGATAACCTAAATTGCAATATTAAATTGAACTAATCTCAAACTGTAATAATTTGGTATTTTAGTCATATAGAATTTCTCTTAGTTGATCCTCAAAAGATTCATCAGGGGTTAGGTATCCTAATATTTTTCTTGGCAAAGTGTTACACCAATTTTGAATTCTACCAATGGCTTCAATGGAGAATTCACTTATACTTCTACCTTTAGGTATAAAACGTCTTATGAGACCATTATGACGTTCATTGGTACCTCTTTCCCATGATGAATATGGATGTGTAAAATATACTTTTGTATCAACTAGTTTTTCTATAGCACCTAGCTCTGAAAATTCAGA
>NZ_FUWM01000038.1 GCF_900167185.1 Selenihalanaerobacter shriftii | reverse complement strand
TTTGCGTAATTTAATTAATTCTTTTTCTTTATCAGTTCTGTTGTCTTTGGCTTTAAATGAACCTGAATTCTTATAATTTTTACCCATTTATGAACAGTTGATCTGGCAATATTATATTCTTTAACTACTTCACTTGGCTTTTTACCATTATTAACTAATGAAACTATTTGTTTTTTGAATTCATCATTATATCTTTTCGGCATGATATACCTCCATATTATTGATTTTATTTTACTATATTATATCATGTCCGAGAAATTTCTGTACAATTAATTATAAACCGATCCAAAATTAATGATAAATTGGTGGATTAAAAATATTATAGGAGAGTAAATATAACATGAAAAGATTAATTAAATTTATATTAAGTTTTTTTAAAAATTTAATGTTCGAATCTAGTATTAAAATATCTCCTTTAAGTTATTTTGATAATGATTGTAAATTTGAAGAAAATATTTATATAGACAGATTTTGTAATTTGCATAATGTAAAAATAGGTGAATACTCTTATGTAGGCTATGGAACTTTTATTTTTAACTGTCAAATAGGGAAATATTGTTCAATTGGACCAGATGTAAAAATTGGACCTGGGAAGCATCCAACTCATTTTGTTTCAACTTCTCCTATTTTTTATAAAAAGGATAATCCTTTGGGAGTTAAATTTGTAGAAAAGAAATATTTTAAAGAGTCAGATAGAGTAGTTATTGGTAATGATGTTTGGATTGGAGCTAATGCTATTATTATGGATGGTGTCAAAATTAACAATGGTGCAATTATAGCTTCAGGAGCTGTTGTAACTAAAGATGTAGAACCATATGCAATTGTAGGTGGAGTACCAGCAAAATTAATAAAGTATAGATTTAATAAAAAGAAAGTTCAAAGACTTCTTGAAGTAGAATGGTGGGAATGGGATAAAAATGAAATAAAAAAACATATAAATAAATTTAGAGATATTGAGAGGTTTTTAAAATGAAAATAGTACATTTATGTTTAGCAAGTTTCTATATAGATGATTTTGGATATCAAGAGAATATGATACCTAAATATCATAAGAAGGCAGGTCATGATGTAACGGTAATAGCATCTATGCAAACTTTTGATGATAAAGGGGAATTAACTTATTTAGAAGAAGAAAAAACCTATTATAATAAATATGGTGTAAAAATTATAAGACTAAATTATAAAAATAAAATGTTCTATAATCGTATATTACGTTATTATCATGATGTATTCAAAATTTTATCGAATGAGAAACCGGATATCATTTTTATTCATGGGTTGCAGTTTTGCGATATTAATGAAGTGATAAAATATATAGAAAAAAACCCACAAACTAAAGTTTTTGTTGATAATCATGCTGATTTCTCTAATAGTGCTCAAAATTGGCTTTCAAAGAACATTTTGCATAAAATGATATGGAGGTATTGTGCAAAAAGGATAGAACCATATACAGAAAAATTTTATGGTGTTTTACCAGCCAGGGTAGACTTTTTAACCAATATATATAAGACACCAAAGAAAAAAACAAAACTTTTATTAATGGGTGCTGATGATGAGAAGATTAAATTTAATAAAGAAGATTCGATAAATAATAGTTTAAGAAAAGAATATAATATAGCAAAAGATGATTTTTTAATAATCACAGGTGGTAAAATTGATTTAGCTAAAAAACAAATTATAAAATTAATAAAGGCAGTCAATAAATTAAATTATGAGAATGTAAAACTTATAATTTTTGGATCAATTATTGATGAACTAAAAAAAGAAGTGCTTAGATTAATAGATGGTAACCAAAAACAATTTATAGGTTGGCTTGAATCAGATAAAGTTTACGATTACTTTTTATCTTCTGACTTAGGTGTGTTCCCAGGTAGGCATTCTGTTTTATGGGAACAAGCTGTTGCTACTGGTTTACCTTGTGTTTTTAAAAAATGGGAAGGAACAAAACATGTTGATTTAGGAGGTAACTGTAAATTTATAGCAGAAGATAGTGTCGATAATATAAAGAGTTTACTAAAAAATATTATAGATAATGAAGATATTTATAAAGATATGAAAAATGTAGCAGAAGAAAAAGGGATCAAAACTTTTTCATATAAAAAAATTGCAAGAAGAAGTATAGATTTCTAGTCTTATCAAAAATATTAAAATTATATATAGAGGTTTAGTTAGATAAATCACAAGTCATTTGATATAAATTCTGTTTAATTATACTAAATGATTTTATTTAATGATCTAATAAATATGGAGGGATATAATGTTTAAAGATAAAACTCTATTAATTACAGGAGGAACCGGTTCTTTTGGGAACGCAGTATTAAATCGTTTTTTAGATACAGATATTAAAGAAATAAGAATCTTTAGTAGAGATGAAAAAAAACAAAATGATATGAGAAGAAGATTGCAAAACGATAAAGTCAAGTTTTATATAGGTAATGTTAGGGATTATAATAGTGTAGATTTTGCTATGAGTGGGGTTGATTATGTTTTTCATGCTGCTGCATTAAAGCAAGTGCCTTCTTGTGAGTTTTATCCTATGGAGGCTGTAAGAACAAATATTCTTGGTACCGAAAATGTATTAAATGCAGCTATTAATAATGGGGTTGAAAGATTAGTAACTTTAAGTACAGATAAAGCAGCTTATCCAATTAATGCAATGGGAATTTCAAAAGCTATGATGGAAAAGGTTATGGTAGCTAAATCTCGAACTACAGATAATATAATTATTTGTGGTACAAGATATGGTAATGTAATGGCTTCTAGAGGGTCTGTTATTCCAGTATTTGTTAATCAAATAAAGAATGGTGAGGAAATAACAATAACCAATCCTCAGATGACAAGATTTATGATGTCTTTAGAAGATGCGGTAGATTTAGTATTATATGCATTTGAAAATTCTAAGCCTGGAGATATCTTTGTACAAAAGGCTCCTGCAGCAACTATTGATACTTTAGCTCAAGCTTTGAAAGAAATATTTAGTGCTGATAATGAAATAAAGATTATTGGGACAAGGCATGGAGAGAAGTTATATGAGACCTTATTAACTAGTGAGGAATTCAGCAAATCAATTGATTGTGGAGACTATTATAGAGTAGTAGCTGATAATAGAGATTTAAATTATGATAAATATTTTGAGGATGGTAAAGAAGAACTTTCAGAGCAGGTCGATTATAATTCACATAATACAAAACGTTTGACAGTTGAAGAATTAAAGGAACTATTATTAGAGCTAGATTATATAAAGAAAGAATTAAGAGAGGGGTAAAAGATGAATAATATTTTAGTAACAGGTTCTAAAGGGTTTATCGGACAAAACTTTATGGAAACATTACAACGTCAAGAAGATATTACGATACTAACTTTTGATAAAGAGAATAGTTATAGTGAATTAAAAGAAATGTTAACTAAAGCTGATTTTATATTTCATCTAGCAGGAGTAAATAGACCCGAGAATGATGAGGAATTTATGAAGGTTAATGCTGGATTAACAGAATATATGACTAAAAATCTCATTGAATTAAACAAAACTACTCCTATCTTAATTACTTCATCAAGTCAAGCTGAATTAAATAATCTGTATGGAGAAAGTAAAAAGAAGGCAGAAGAAATCTTAATAGAATACAAAGAGAATACAGGAGCTCCTATATATATATATCGGTTACCTAATGTATTTGGTAAATGGTGTAAACCTAATTACAATTCTGTAGTAGCAACATTCTGTCATAATATAAGTCATGATTTAGATATTTATATTTCTGACCGTAATTATGAATTAGAATTAGTATATATTGATGATGTAGTTAATTCTTTTATGGCGAAATTAAATAAAGAAGTAAGGAATAAGGAAAAAAATTATTACTCAGTTAGAAGAACATTTAAAGTGACTTTAGGAGAATTAGCAGATAGTATTTATCAGATAAAAGAAAATAGAGAAACATTGAAGGTGCCTGATTTAGGAGATGGATTTATGAAGGCATTACATGCAACTTACTTGACTTATTTAGAGGCTGATGATTTTGCATATGACCTAGAACTTCATTCAGATGAGCGAGGTAGTTTTGTCGAAGTAATAAAGTCTGAAAGTAGTGGGCAAGTTTCTGTGTCTACATCTGTTGAAGGTATAAAGAGAGGTAATCACTATCACAATACTAAGAATGAGAAGTTTTTAGTATTAAAAGGAGAAGCATTGATAAAGTTTAGACATATATTTAGCGATGAAATTATTGAATATGAGGTTTCTGGAGAAGAGATGAAGGTAGTAGATATTCCACCAGGATACACACATTCTATTGAAAACCTTGGTGACGGAGAAATGATTCTATTAATATGGGCTAATGAAATTTTTGACCCAAATAATACAGACACATATTATTGCGAGGTGGAATAGATGAAGAAGAAAAAAGTAATGACTATTGTAGGTACTAGACCAGAGATCATAAGATTATCAGAAGTTATAAAAAAGTGCGATGAATACTTTGAGCATATATTAGTTCATACCGGTCAGAATTGGGACTACACTTTAAATGAAATATTTTTTCAAGAATTAGGGATTCGAGAACCTGATTATTATTTAGATTGTGTAGGTGACAATCTTGGTTCTACGCTTGGTAATATCTTGGAAAAATCTTATGAAGTATTACAAAAGGAAGAGCCAGAAGCTTTATTAATATTAGGAGATACTAATAGTACTTTAAGTACAATTGTTGCTAAAAGATTAAAGATACCTATCTTTCATATGGAAGCAGGTAACCGTTGTTTTGATCAAAATGTTCCTGAAGAAATTAATAGAAAAATTGTGGATCATATCAGTGATATTAACTTACCTTATACGGAACATAGTCGTAGATATCTATTAAGTGAAGGGGTAAAAAAAGAACATATTTATGTAACAGGCTCTCCTATGAGAGAGGTATTAGAAGTTCATAAGAATAAAATAGAAGAAAGTGATGTATTGGAGCAGTTAGATTTAGAAGAAAAAAATTATATTTTAGTAAGTGCTCATAGAGAAGAAAATGTAGATTTAGAAGATAACTTTAATTATCTAGTAAATTCCTTAAATAGTGTTGCAGAAAAATACCAAATGCCAATTATTTATTCAACTCATCCAAGAAGCCTAAAAAGAATAGAAGAAAGAGATGTAGAATTTAATCCTTTAATTAGAAACTTGAAACCTTTTGGTTTTTTTGATTATAATAAATTACAAAAGAATGCATATTGTGTATTATCTGATAGTGGTACTTTAAGTGAAGAATCAGCTATGTTAGATTTTCCGGCTGTTTTAATAAGAACTAGTACAGAAAGACCAGAAGTTTTAGATAAAGGCTCTATTGTAATTGGAGGAATTGAAGCTAATAATATGCTTCAATCAATAGATATTGCTACTGGAATGTTTGATGACGATCAATTTAATTTACCTCTCGATTATGAAGATACTGACGTTTCATCTAAAGTAGTTAAAATTATTACTAGTTATATAGATATTGTCAATAAGGTGGTTTGGGATAAAAGATAGGTCAAATTTAATCTACAACACAACAGAATACTTCCTTAAGTTATTTGCTAGATATTAGAGAAGTGTAATTAATTATTGCTGGAATGTTGTAGCTTGTAATGCGGGAATGGAGGATGATATATAATATGGATATTCTATGTTTGTTTATAACATATCCTAACAAACCTGATAATCATACTATGTTTAAGAATTTAACAAAGCGATTATCTGATAAAGGACATAATGTTAATGTTGTTACAATTCAAGAAAGGAAATATGGAGAATCTACAAAACTAAATAATGAAAATGGAGTTAATGTCTTAAGAGTTAAGACAGGTAATTTCTTTGATACAAATTTAATAGAAAAAGGTCTGACAATGTTATCCCTTGGACACCTCTTTAAAAGAGCAGTAAAAAAATATTTTTCTGAAATAGATTTTGATCTAATAATTCATTCTTGTCCACCTATAACTTATAATCCTTTAATTAAATATATTAAAAAGAAGTATAATTCAAAATCCTACTTAATTTTAAGAGATATTTTCCCTGATAACGCAAAAGATTTAGGAGTAATTGATAATATTTTCATTTATAAATTTTTCAAAAGAATGGAGAGAAACCTTTATAAATATAGTGATTATATAGGTTGTATGTCACAAGGGAATATAAAATATGTTTTAGAGCATAATCCAGAAGTTGATGAAAAGAAGATGCATATATTAAGAAATTGGTCTAACTATAAAGAAAAATTAAGCGTGGATCAGAATAGCATTAGAAAAGATTATGGTTATACGAAGGATGATTTCATAGCAGTATTCGGAGGAAACATGGGGAAAGCTCAAGGTCTAGATTTTATACTTAATATTGCTAAAAAAATAGAATCAAAAAGAATTAAGTTTTTATTAATTGGAAGAGGAACTCAGAAAGAAAGATTAAAGAAAAGAGCTATAGATGGAATATTAAAAATTCTTGATTATGTTCCAAAAGAACAATATGAAAAATTGGTTACTGCATGTGATGTGGGAATAGTCAGCTTAGTAAATAAATATAGTATTCCTAATATTCCTTCTAAAACAGTAGACTTTTTCAAATTAGGTCTTCCAATCATTGCGTGTATAGATGAAAGTACAGACTACGGTCATATTCTTGAAAATGAAGCTAAGGCTGGTTTGTTCTCTATACATGGTGAGGAAATTGATTTTATTAATAATTTAATGGAAGTAGCAAACA
This sequence comes from Selenihalanaerobacter shriftii, assembly GCF_900167185.1. Lineage (NCBI taxonomy): Bacteria > Bacillati > Bacillota > Clostridia > Halanaerobiales > Halobacteroidaceae > Selenihalanaerobacter > Selenihalanaerobacter shriftii. The sequence continues at coordinate 6,649 of NZ_FUWM01000038.1, read as the reverse complement.
ACGAAAATTTAAGAAACAAAATGTCGATTAACGCTAGACAATATTATGAGGAGTACTTAACAACAGAAAAAGCTACTAAAACTATACTTAAAGAAATTAAATAATAAAGAAAACTCTTGGAAAAGGAGGGATATAATTGAACAACAGTCGAGATTACCAGCCTGTTATTATAGTTGGTGCTGGTCGTTCAGGTACTAATATGTTAAGAGATATATTAACTTCTATTGAAAACTTTGCTACTTGGCCTTGTGATGAAATAAATTATATTTGGCGACATGGTAATATATCCAAAAGAACGGATGAATTTTCTATAGAAGATATCAACGAAAAGAATAAAAGATATATCAGAAAGCAATTCGATAAATTAAATAAAAAAACAGATGCTAATTTTATTGTAGAAAAGACATGTGCTAATTCTCTTAGAGTAGATTTTGTTGACCGGGTTATACCTGATGCTAAATATATACACATCTATAGAAACCCTATTGATGTTGTTTCATCTGCTAAGAAACGGTGGACTGCTTCATTAGATTTAGCTTATATTTTAAAAAAGGCAAGGTATGTTCCCATTACAGATTTACCATATTATGCTTTAAAATATTTTACGAATAGAATTTATAAATTCTTTACTAAAGAAAAAAGATTAGCTTATTGGGGACCTAAATTTAAAGGGATGGATGAAGTTTTAAAGAATAAATCATTAGAAGAAACATGTGCCATTCAATGGGAAAAATGTGTAAGTAATTCTATTGAAGCCTTTAATAATATAAATCAATCAAGAACTTACCATATATCTTATGAAAATTTTGTTAAAAACCCAGTAGTAGAACTAGATAAAATCTTAAAATTTTTAGAGGTTGATTTAGATAAAAAAGAGTTAAAAAGTTTAGTTAAAGATGTTTCAACTAAAAGTGTAGGAAAAGGTAAAAGAACACTTAATCAAGAAGTCATAAAGCAAATAAAAAGTTTAACAGCAAATACTTATGAGAGGTTATAGTTATGAAGAAGAATGTAAATATTTCGTTGTATGATAGAATACTAAAAAGGAGTTTCGATATACTATTTTCTTTAGTAGGACTTTCTTTAACCGGTATAATAATTATAATTTCATATATTATTGCCACAATTGATACTAAAGAAAATGGCTTTTTTACTCAAGAAAGGGTAGGAAAAGATGGTAAGAGGTTTAAGGTAATAAAGATTAAGACTATGAAGTCTAATATTAATTTTAATACCACAGTAACTACTAAATCTGATCCTAGAATTACTAAATCAGGGGAGATTTTTAGAAAATTGAAGATCGATGAGTTGCCTCAATTAATAAATGTTTTAAAAGGTGATATGAGTTTCGTGGGACCACGACCAGATGTGCCTGAGATAATGGAAACTTTAAAAGAAGAAGATAAAGTGATCTTATCTGTTCGACCAGGAATAACTGGACCTGCTACTTTAAAGTATAGAGAAGAAGAAAAAATATTAGCCCAAGTTGATGACCCAGAGAAATATAATGAGGAAGTTATTTTTCTTGATAAAGTAGAAATAAATAAAAAATATATTAGAGAATATTCTTTTATTAAAGATATAAAATATATTTTTAGAACAGTATTTAATCATGAGATTAATGATGAAGAAAGGGGATTTAAAATATGACTATCGGTTTATCAGGACCAGATATAGGTCAAAGAGAAAAAGAATTAGTTAATGAGGTATTAGATTCAGGTTGGTTAAGCTTAGGACCAAAGTTAAATGAATTTGAAGAAAAATTTGCTGAATATATCGGAACTAAATATGCAGTAGCAGTTAATAGTGGTACAAGTGGATTACATTTGTTAATTAGATCTATGGGCATAGGCAAAGGAGATGAGGTAATTACTACTCCTTTCAGTTTTATTTCCTCTAGTAACTGTATTCTATTCGAAGAGGCTAAGCCTGTCTTTGTTGATATCGACCAAGAAACATTATGTATTGACCCAGATAAAATCGAAGCAGCAATAACTGATAAAACTAAGGCTATTTTACCAGTTGATGTCTTTGGACAGCCTGCTAACATGAATGAAATAATGGAGATAGCAGATAAATATGGTTTAAAGGTAATCGAGGATTCTTGTGAAGCAATAGGGGCAGAACATAATGGACAAAAGGTAGGAACTTTTGCTGATGCTAGTGTCTTTGCTTTCTATCCTAATAAGCAGATGACAACCGGTGAAGGCGGTATTATTGTTACTGATGATGAAGAAATAGCAAAACTTTGTAAGAGTACGCGTAATCAAGGACGAGGTGAGAGTGATTTATGGCTTGATCATGTTCGTTTAGGTTATAATTATCGACTTGATGAAATGAGTTGTGCGGTAGGAATTGCTCAGTTAGAACGAATTGAAGAGATCTTAGCTAAACGAGCTGAAGTAGCTGCAGAATATAACCGTTTATTAGCTGATGCTGAAGAAGTTAAAACTTTATCTATAGTAGAAGAAACTACTAAAATGAGCTGGTTTGTTTATGTTATACAACTGGTCGATGGAATTGACCGGAATAGCGTTATGGAGCATTTACGTAATAATGATATTCAGTGTAAGCCATACTTTACACCGATTCACTTACAACCTTTCTATATTGAAGAGTTCGGTTATCAAAGGGGCGATTTTCCAATTACCGAGCAGGTAACAGATTCAACAATTGCTCTACCTTTTTATAATAAATTGACCAAACAGGAAGTTCAGCAGGTAGTAGAGACGCTAAAAGAGAGAATTACAAAGGATAAAAAATAATTAAATACAGAGTAACTCAGGCAGGGCACAGACTAAAGAAGTTAAAACTAAGGCTAAAAATAAGATTGAGTAAAGCTTTTAAAGAATAGCCAGATATAGATTATTATAATTAATCAATTAGTAAACTTCAGGTATAATAAGTTAATTATATAAATAAATGAATAATAGTTTTATAAATATTATCTAGTATTAGCTTGGTCTTTTTGTTTTTAAGTCTTGTGTCTAGTCTAGTGTAAGTCTCGTGTCTAATAATTTTAAATGCCATTATTATGCTCCGTGTTTAACCAATAATATTCATCATTAGGGGAGGAGTGATAAGTTTGATTGATTTTTTATTAAAATTATACAAGAAACCAAGGCTAATATTTATTGACCTATTATTAATTAATTTAGCCTTAATTTTTGGCTTTATCCTAAGATTCGACGGTAGCTGGCTAAGCCACTTTAGTTATTCTTATTCAATCATTTTATCTATAATCGGATTAACAATTTTATACTTTTCTGGCTTATATAAAAAGATGTGGCGTTATGCTAGTATTAATGAATTAAAATCTATTATTAAAATAGTTACTTTAATTAATCTTTCATTTACTCTTTATATTTTCTTGGCTCAGATAAGCTTTTCTCGCAGTGTTGTAATTATTAGTGGTGTATTAGATTTGTTATTCTTAGGCGGATTACGGTTTATACTTCGATTAACAAAAGATTATCTAGAATATGAAAGATGTAATGATGCTGGGATAAAGGTCTTAATCGTAGGTGCCGGAGATGCTGCTGAAATTTTAATTCGTGAGATGTATAAGCATCCGGAATTAGGGAAAGAGGTTATAGGATTAGTAGATGATGATTCCGAGAAAATAGGTTTAGAGATTCACGGCAAGAGAGTTTTAGGTGATCGTCACGACATTCCTGATATTATAGCCAAACGTGATGTTTCCGAAGTAATTATAGCTATTCCTTCGACTTCTGGTGAAGCAATTAAAAACATCTATGATTTAAGTAATCAAACGGGAGTAGAGATTAAGATAGTACCTGGTTTAGATGAGATTATTAATGGTGGATTTAATTTAAATCAGATTCGAGAGGTTAAAGTTGAAGATTTATTAAAACGAGACCAAGTTGACTTAAATACTGAAGGTATATCTTCTTATTTGCAAGCTAAAACAGTTCTAGTTACCGGTGGTGGAGGCTCTATTGGCGCTGAATTATGTCGGCAAATAATCCGTTTTAATCCTGAACAATTAATCATCTTTGATATATCTGAAAATAACACCTATTTTATCGAGTTAGAATTAAAAGATGACTATAATAATATAGAGGTTATCCCAGTAATTGGTAGCATACGGGATAAGCAGAAATTAAGACAGACATTTGCTGAATATCAACCGGATGTTGTCTTTCATGCTGCTGCTCATAAACATGTCCCGCTCATGGAATATAATCCTGAGGAAGCAATCAAGAATAATGTATTAGGAACTAAAAATGTAGCTGAAACAGCTGATGAATTTAATGTAGAACGATTTGTTTTAGTTTCAACAGACAAAGCAGTTAATCCAACTAATGTTATGGGAGCTACTAAACGGACTGCTGAGATGATAGCACAGGCTATTAATAATAAGAGTAAGACTAAATTTATGGCTGTAAGGTTTGGTAATGTCTTAGGTAGTAAAGGTAGTGTCATTCCTTTATTCAAAAGACAGATTGCTCAAGGCGGTCCGGTAACTGTAACTCATAAAGAGGTCGAAAGATACTTTATGACTATTCCAGAAGCAGCACAACTAGTCATTCAGGCCGGCTCTTTAGGTCAAGGCGGTGAAGTATTCGTTTTAGATATGGGCGAAGCAGTAAAAATTATTGATCTAGCAAAGGATTTAATCAAGCTTTCCGGTTTAGAACTAGGAGAAGATATTGATATAGAGGTCATCGGTTTACGACCAGGTGAAAAGTTATATGAAGAATTACTATACGATGGTGAAGATAGTATAGCTACAGATCATGAACGAATCTTCATTACTAATTTAGAATCAGTTAATCAAAAGGTTTTATATGATGATATAAATAAGTTAGAAAGATTAATTAAGATTAGCGATTCATCGGCAATAGTAAACGCTTTAGTGAACTTAGTAGGTACATATGAGCCTAATAGAGATAATATGGAAAGGATAAGTTAGATAGGAGGATTTAAAGCTTTGAGTAAAGGGAGAAATTAAACTAATCAATGCTAAAGAAGAAGATATAAGCATATTAGCGTGACTTAAGAGTTCTAATTGCATCACTGTTAACCTTTAGATATAATTATAAGTGTTATGTTTTATTGAGTTATATATAAATTTTTGTGTCTTCCTTCATGATTCTAAAATAAATGTAATACAAACATAATTAATTGATGTTTGTATTATAATCAACTAATTACACATAGAGCTACCGATCCTTTAGCAAACTTTAAAAACAGTGTCAGACTAAATTATCAATAGCTTAGGTCGGTTTTTAGTCTCGTGAAAGTCTGTGTCCAAAAAGAATTTTTAAGAAGCAGTAATTATCATCTGCTCACGAGCAGTCTTGAGCTTTAGACTGCACGGGCAATTAATTAAGATATAATCACTATTTTTTATTAATAGATGAGGAGTGAGTTACACTATGAAAATCGCGGTCACCGGAACAGGTTATGTAGGACTATCCAATGCAGTCCTCTTAGCTCAAAATAATGAAGTAGTAGCCTTAGATATTGAACAAGAGAAGGTAGATTTAATCAATAACAATCAATCACCAATCGTAGATCCAGAAATTGAAGACTACCTAACCAACAAAGAATTGAACCTTAAAGCAACCTTAGACAAAGAAGAAGCTTACAAAGATGCAGAATTTATAATTATCGCTACACCAACAGATTATGATACAGAGAAGGACTACTTTAATACCGAAACAGTAGAAGCTGTTATTGAAGATGTCTTAGAAATAAATCCTGAGGTAACAATGGTAATCAAATCAACAATACCAGTAGGTTATACCAAGGCTATCAAAGAAAAATATAATACTGATAATATTATATTTTCACCAGAGTTTTTAAGAGAAGGAAAGGCCTTATATGATAACTTATATCCCTCTAGAATAGTAGTAGGAGAAGACTCTCAGAGAGCAAAAGAATTTGCAGATCTATTGGTCGAAGGAGCTATCAAAGAAGATATTTCAGTCTTGTTTACTGATTCCACAGAAGCAGAGGCTATTAAGTTATTTGCCAATACATACTTAGCAATGAGAGTATCATATTTTAATGAGCTAGACATCTATGCAGAGACAAAAGGTCTTGATACAAAACAGATAATAGATGGAGTCTGTCTTGATCCAAGAATAGGTGATCATTATAATAATCCTTCCTTTGGTTATGGTGGCTATTGCTTACCAAAAGATACCAAGCAACTTAAAGCCAACTATGAAGGAATACCAAATGATATTATTGGAGCAATAGTAGACTCTAATGACACTAGAAAAGATCATATCGCTGCTTCTATACTCAAGAAAGAACCAGAAGTAGTAGGAATCTACAGACTAATCATGAAATCAGGCTCAGATAACTTTAGAGCATCTGCTATCCAAGGAGTAATAGATAGATTAGAGGATAAAGATGTAGAGTTAGTCATTTACGAACCTAATCTAGAAAAAGAAGAATTTGCTGGTTTCAGAGTAATCAAGGATCTAGAAGAATTTAAGAATATATCAGATCTGATAGTTGCAAATAGAATGAATCAAGAGTTAGAAAATGTTGAAGAAAAGGTATATACCAGAGATCTGTATAGAAGAGATTAGCACCTCGGATTAACTTAAATATAATTAACTGGTGCTACTAATTATAATTAGTCAATATACTTTCCAGAGCGACTCTTAAA
>NZ_FUWM01000037.1 GCF_900167185.1 Selenihalanaerobacter shriftii | reverse complement strand
GAATGTGTAGGAATCGAACCTACCGCGGACAGCTCAAGGCTGGCCCGCCGCCGGATTTGAAGTCCGGGGCACCCACCAGGGGTACAGCCATTCCCTCACCTAACTATTAAATTGCAACGATTATTATATATTCTCTTTATAGATTTGTCAAGACCCTTTCATCTCCTACTCTTTTTGTCAAACCTTGTTGGTCAAAATAGTTTAGTAGTGGTAGAGTATACTTTCTACTGCTATCTAATAAGTTTCTATACCCTCCTAGTGTTATCTTTTCATTCTTTTGCAAGTAACATTTTAGCTCTTCTTCCGCTTCATCTAAAGCCTCATAATAAAAATAGATTTCAGCATCTACTCGTTTTAAAATCTCTTGACGTACCAAAAGATCAAATAATTCTATAATCAATCTTGATTCTACATCTAACTCACTTTTTAGATTTTTTAATGTAGGTGGAGTAAAAAGATTTTCCTTAAATTTAGCTACAATTTCTTCCTTAACCTCTTTTTCATTTGTATTTAATTCAATTCTATGTTCTTTTAATTTTATTTCAGCTTCTTGCATTTTAATTAAGTTCTCATCAGTTAAACCCATTAATAATTGATCATATTCTTGCTTATTCAATTCTACATCCAATTGACTTCTTATTTCTTCTTTAGAACATCCCCACCGTAAGTGATGTTCTTGGTGATAATCCTTAAGAAAAGTTATAATCTGCTTCTTAAGTGATGAATAAATATCTTCATGAAGGTAAGAAGCCTGATGACCTGTAGTAAACTTAGCTACTTTTTCTTGTTCAACTAACTCTTCATAATTATCTTTTATTTCTTTTACTACTAATCCACTTCCTGTCATTATATCTACTGGTCTTGCCGGTTTACTATAGTCCTTTAGTGCTAATTCTACCCTTTCTAAATCAGAACCATATTCTTGAATCTTTAATTTAGCTAATGCTTCATCATCAAAACGCTTATGTCTACTAGGACTAGCATCTAATACTCTTCCTCCACCAATAGTAATCATCGGTGAATAATGCCTAATTACAAAAGGTTGGCTATGATAAGCAACAATTGGTTCTTCTAATCTAAACTGCACATAAGCCTCTTCACTAGGATAAATAGCCTCTTCATTTAAAATACTAATTCTACCAAACACCTCTCTTGCACCAATATGGATTCGTAATCGATCATTATACTCTAGATTCAAAGGCGCTTTACCTAATAGTTCCAACTTAACATCTATTAAAGTCGTTGGAGTTAATGATTTCGGAGTAGCCAGAATATCTCCTCTATTAATTTCGCTAACATCTACTCCATTTAAATTAACTCCTGTCCTCTGACCAGCTACTGCTTCCTTGACTGACTCATTATGAACTTGAATATTTCTAATTTCCACTTCTTTTTCCTGTGGGTAAATGATTGCTCTAGTACCTTCTTCTAATTTACCAGCCATCAAAGTACCAGTAATTACTGTTCCAAAACCAGCCACTGAAAATGATCTATCAATAGGTAAATACAAATTATCATTCTGCTCCTTAGTCTCCAATTTTTCAGCTAATGCTTCTAATTGTGCAATCAACCTATCAATACCAGTACCAGTTACTCCAGAGACTGGTACTAAAGGAGCATCTTCTAAAAAAGTCTCTGCTAAATTTTCTCTAATATCCTCTTTAACTAATTCTAACCACTCTTCTTCTACTAAATCAGCTTTAGTAATAGCAACTACTCCTATTTCAACTCCTAATAGCTCCAAGATATTAAGATGTTCAACTGTTTGCGGCATAACTCCTTCATCAGCAGCTACTACTAAAAGAGCTAAATCAACTCCTCCAGCTCCAGCCAACATATTCTTAACAAATTTTTCATGACCAGGTACATCTATAATTCCTAATTCTACCCCATTGTCTAAATTTAAAGAAGCAAAACCTAAATCAATTGAAATACCACGTTCTTGCTCTTCACTTAATCTATCTGTTTCAGCACCTGTTAACTTCTGAATAAGAGTAGTTTTACCATGATCAATATGACCAGCAGTTCCTAAAATTAAATGTTTCATACTCTACCCTCTCCTATTAAAGTAGCAAAATGAGAAATTATAATATCAATTTCCTCTTCATGAATAGTTCTTGGGTCAATAATTACTTTTTCCGACTGAATTCTGGTAAATAAAGGTGGGTTTAAATCTCGTAAACTATCTCCTAGTTCTTCTGCTGTTAAGTTATTAACTGAAATTTTAACTAAAGAAGTTGGTAAGGACTCGCTTGGAAATGCTCCCCCACCTACCTGCGAATAACCTTTCTCTACTTCTACTTTCACATCATTACTCAACTCATCTAAACTTTCAGCTAACTCCTTAGCCTTAATTTCCAACTCTTCAGGTTCTAAAGTCAATAACCGTAAAGTAGGAACTTCTTCTAAGGCAGTCTCAAAGTCTAAATAAAGTCTTAAAGTCTCTTCTAAAGTAGCTAAAGTAAATTTATCAACCCGTAAAGCTCTCGTTAATGGATTCTTCTTCATCTTTTCTATATACTCTTTTTTTCCTACAATAATCCCTGCCTGTGGTCCTCCTAGTAATTTATCACCACTAAAAGTTACTACATCTACCCCCGTTTCTATACTCTCTTGAACAGTAGGCTCTGGGCTAAAACCATACTGACTAAAATCAATTAAAGTTCCACTTCCTAAATCATCTAACACTGGTAAGCCTTTTTCATGACCTAAATTCACTAGTTCCTGTAAAGAAACCTCCTTAGAAAAACCAACAATCCGATAATTACTAGTATGAACTCGCAAAAATAAACCTGTCTCATCACTAATAGCCGCTTCATAATCTCCTAAATGAGTCTTGTTAGTAGCTCCCACTTCTACTAACTTTGCACCACTTTGCTCCATTACTTCTGGAATTCTAAATGATCCTCCAATCTCCACTAATTGACCTCTAGAAATAACCACTTCTTCCCCTTTAGCTAATGTATTTAAAGCTAATAAAACAGCTCCAGCATTATTATTAACTACTAAACTATCTTCAGCCCCCGTTAAATAAGTTAATAATCCTGTTACATGTTCATACCTTGATCCTCTTTCTCCACTTTCAACATCTATCTCTAAAGTAGAGTAATTATTAGCTACTTCTACTAACCTCTTCTGAGCTGACTTAGCTAATAATGAACGCCCTAAATTAGTATGTAATACTACCCCAGTACCATTAATAACTCGCCTAAGATTTGGCTGTAACCACTTATCAAGCCTATTCTTTACTAACTTAACGACATTATACATTGACACATCAAAATCATCTTGAATATCTTTATTTAAAATTTTATTTCTTAAGTTCTGATTAACATCCCTAATTGCATCTACAACTACTTGATGAGAATATTCATAAACTAAATTCTTGATATCTTCCTGTTGTAAAACTTTATCAACAGCAGGAATTTGTCGTAAATAAGTTTCCATACTTCCACCTCTAATTCTATTTTTATTCTCGAATTTAATATATTTTTCCACTATCTACTTAAATAATATTCTTGGTTAGAATGAATTTTCCTGCTAATAAAAAATACTGTGAGGGTGTCCTCAATCTAAATTATATAGTCTTATCAATAGCATCATTTATCTCTTTAAAAGCTTATACTGCCTCATCAATTATCTTCTCGCCTACTGCTACTCCTTTTTCTATAGTATTAATAGCTTCCTGTGATTCATTCTAATTTTTTCTAATCAATTTAGCTATATCTTCTGTAGCATTAGCAGTCTCTTCTGCTAAATTCTGAATTTCTTCAGTTACTACTGCAAAACTTTGTCCATGTTCCCCAGCTCTTGCTGCTTCAATTGCAGCATTTAAAGCTAATAAATTTGTCTGATCAGCTATCTCAGTAATTAATTCTACTATCTTACCTATTATAATTATTTTGATAACTGTAATCAATTAATTAGGTTAATTTATCAGGGAATGCTTTCTCTAATAATCAATAATAGACTAGACTGTTCTACAGATGAGGCTGTGCAACGAACTATGAAACATATCAGGTCTATTTTAAAGGAAAGAACAAATGGCTTCTAAACAAAATAGAATATAACTATATAGATGACAAAAAGGCTACCTATTATAGGCAGCCTTTTTTAAGATTAGATAATAAAACTTTATTAAGCAATAAAATCATTCTCTTTTAAAATTTGAGTAGCTTCCTCTTCGTCTTCAGGAGCAATTAAGACTACAGGACCTGTACAGCCCATTCCAGTTTCAGCATAAATTTCTTCTTTCCATAAAGTCTGTACAGCATCGTCTAAAGTTAAAATATCTAGACCGGAAATCTCCTCTGTTACTGTCTTAGAAGGGGGAGGAGAGACTTCCTCTGCTGTTTTTTCAGTATTGCTGCTTTCAATATCAGTTATTATCTCATCTAGCCCTGCTTTCTTAACTGCTTCAAATTCTTTTTGAACAACTTCAATAATATCTCCTTGGGCTGCATCAGCAGCATATCTTATGGCACCTGCAATTACAGGCGCTCCGGAAGCTCGGGAAATAATATTAATAATCTGGTCATAGTCTTCACCAACTCCTGGTCCATAACCGTAACCTAAAGCTTCATAACTACCACCAGTATTAAAGGCGGAAAAGACCTTCAATAATAAGTTTCCAGTTAGAGTGTCTGTCACCATTACGTCAGCAGATGCTACTAAAAGGTCATTGCCGCGCATGACACACCCACCATCAGAACGAATTGATTCTGCAAAATTAATCTCATAACCGTTCTCATCTAACTTTTTTAGTGCCTTCTCAACTTGGCGAGCACCATCAACATTCAAAATACCTACTGTTGGCTCTTCTTGACCGATAGCCTTAGCAGTAATAATTCCATAAATGGCATTCTTAATCATAGCACTAATTCGATGAGTTGCAGAAGTACCAGTAGAAGTAGCTATAATTAGCTCTTGCCCTCTACCAGGAGTAACAATACGGCCTACAGTAGAAACTCCAATTGGAAAATTAAAATGATTAGTAACACAAGCATCAATCTCTCCTGCTTGTAATAACTCTTCCATCTTTTCGTGTGCTCTTTCTTCACAATCAGTTTCAGTAATTATTGTAAGATCAGTCTCTATTTTCGGGCCAATTAATACTACTTCAATATCAGAATTCTGTTTAGCTGCTAATTCGGCTCCTTTTACTACCTCTTCTATACCATGTTCACTACCTAAGGTAGTAATACCTACTTTAGTCTTTTCTCCATATTCTCCTGATTCAAGTGCATCAGCAACTTGGTTAAAGACTTCAGAGACTTTCTCTTTTGCTGTTTTAGTAGCCATTCTTTCACCTCCTAATAAATAACTTCTATCTTATTCTTCTTCAGTTAATAGTGATTGCGCTAAATCACGCATAGCTGTAGCCACTATCCCTTTAATTTCATCTTCACTAACACTTGTTTCTTCACTCTGTCCCATATTTTCTTCTATAATAAAGGAAACACCATCGAATAGATTAGTCATTCTTCCTAAGAAAAGACTTCCTTTACCAATGATCATAGCTTTTTCTATTTCATCAGCTTTCATCATCTGACGAGCATGACCGATAAATGGAACTCCCGATGGAATATGACCCTGTGTTGGAGCAAAACCAGGCATACCATGTTCATTAACGAAATTCATTAGATCACTACGCTCTAAGTCACCTCTTTTAACTCCTAAAGCAGCAATCATCTTATAGTTAGAAGCAGGTACATCGCCAGCACCAGCTGGTTTTGTAATCTCTGGATTCTGCATCTCTACTGAATACTTATCGATATCAGTAATCTTTAACCCTATTCCATCTAAAGGTTCTGTAACTAAAGAACTAATTACCGCTTGCGGTGATGAACCAGTCGACACTTTATGTCTTCCAATAGCATCTGTTCTTATCACTGGATTTACTCCATCATCTTTACTAATTAAAACAGCAAATCCACCTAAACAATCCTCTAAAGGAGGTATCTCTTTAGCTACATGATCTTTTCCATTCATACCTAGCTTAGCTGTAGAACCACCGGCTACTACTACTACATTGTCATAGATACCTGACTTCACTAAGCCAGCAGCATTAATTAAACCATGAGTCGGGCCAGCACAGAAACTACGAGTATCAGAACCAGTAGCCTGCTCACAACCAGCTATTTCCGCAATAGCTTTGGCAAAATTACCTCCACCACGCTGATTAATGTCACCACAAGCTTCTTCTGAAACTTCAATTACATAATCTACTTCTTCTAAGTCAACTCCATCTTGTTTTCCTAAATGAAGTAATGAAAGTACACCAGATGCTTTAACTACTAAATTTTCTAACATAACATGAGCTGATAGATTAATATCTGTGTCATGAGCTTGCTTAACACAGCCTACTAATTCACCATCTACGAAAAGGGCTTCAGCTGTATCTTCATCTACTACCTCTTTAATAGTTTCACTTTCTACACCTGTAATCTTTTCTATATGGTCTTTTGTCAACAATGAATGTCCAGCTAATTTTTTCTTTATTTTACTAGCAAATTCATCACTTAATTGTACTAAATCAAAAGCATCAACTATCTTTAGTAGACCATAAAACTCATCCTCAGGCATAATCTCTCCCCAATCACTAAAACGTTCTGCTTCATCAATAGAGTTTTCATACCACGGTTGTTCTATTCCGTCTAACTCTTCTACAGAAATATTACCAATATAAGCTTGGTTTGGACTATAAGCTACTACATCTTCATAACTCCTTAAATAATCAGGTAGTTTCTTTAAATATTCACTATCTGCATCTTTATCTCGTTCCATAACCTGTGTAGAACCATGATGTAATAAATTATTAGCCGCATGAACTAAAACATAGCTAGTACCTTTAATAACTGGTGAAGTCAATTTTTACACCTCCGTTTTAATTAGAAATCTTCTTTTTAAAGATATTTTTTAATCTCTTCTTCAATCTCTTCCGCTGTCAACTCATCTCCACTTAAATGTGATTTCTTTTCTCCATCAACATAGAATACCATCGATGGTAACCCCATAACCTGCTGACTCATAGCTAATCGTCTATTCCCTTTAATATTTAATTTAGCAAACTTAATCTTATCACCATACTCCTCGGCAAAAGCTTCTACATCAGGCATTAGTTCTAAACAACGTTCACAGCCTTCTCCCCAAAAGTCAACCATAACAACACCTTCAGCATTTAGTACTTCTTCTTCATAGTTTTCTTTATTTACTTCTAACATAATTTTAGCCTCCTTTAGATTATTAAAATAGATTATTATTGCACTTTAATTCAATAAATTTATAAATTAAGGGTCTTGCATAATTAAATAAATTCATTAATCTCTTCTAACTTAGGATTAACAGTTCTGTCGACAACTTCACCATCTTCAATCTTAAGAACTGTAGGAATTTCATTCACGTCATAACGCTCGGAAACTAATGTATTCTTATAAGTGTCAATCTTCACTAACTTAGCACCTAAGTCTATCTTCTCTAATCTATTGATTACTTCTAAACTCTCTTCATTTGTCGGACTCCAAAATGCTACTAAGACTGTCTCTTCTGCTTCTAATACATTCTCTTGCCAATAATCTTCTTCTTCAATATAACCTACCGCTGCCATAGCAGCTGCAGCCCCATCACTAGCAGCAGTTATAACCTGCCGCAAATACTTATCTCTAACATCCCCTGCTGCATAAATCCCTGGAATATTAGTGTCTAACCGCTCACTATTAACTTCTATATATCCATTTTCATTTAGTTCTAACTCTTCTTCTACAAAATCAGTTCGCGGTACTCTACCAATGAAGATAAAGATTCCATCACATGATAGATCAGTGGTTTCACCAGTCTTTATATTCTTAAGAACTGCTGTATCTACTAATCCTTCTCCTTTAACTTCTTCCAAAGTTGAATCCCAAACAAATTCGATTTTATCATTACTATAAGCTCTTTCTTGTAAGATCTTTTCAGCGTCCATAACTCCTTCTTCATGGATAACAATCACAGTTACTTTACTTGCAAACTTTGTTAAATAGATCGCTTCTTCAATAGCTGAATTTCCATTACCAACAACTACAACTTCTAGGTCAACAAAGAAGTCTGCATCACAAGTTGCACAATAAGATACTCCTTTACCTTTAAACTCTGCTTCCCCTTTGACACCTAACTTTCTCGGTTCAGCACCAGTAGCAATCATTACACTTTTAGCCCTATACTCTTCACCATCTTTAGTTATTACACTCTTTATTCTTCCATCAAGACTAACATCTTTTACTTCTCCACGTTCAATTTCAGTTCCAAACTTTTCTGCATGCTCTCTAAAGTTCTTTACTAATTCTGGTGCAGTAGTATCAAGAACTCCAGGATAGTTCTCCATCTCTTCATAAGTCGTCGGTTGCCCACCAACCTTTCTATTCTGTTCTAATAATAAAGTCTTTAGCTTGGAACGAGAAGCATAAACAGCCGCTGACAAACCAGCCGGGCCACCGCCAACAATAATAACATCATACTTTTTGCTCATTTAGCACCCTCCTCTTATAATAGGTTAAATAAGAATTTCGGTAATCATGATTACCATTAGCCCATTCAGTAGGAGACGAAGCTTCGTCCCCTACTTACGTTCTATTTTATCTCCATCTTATTTAAGCTTTTCCTATGCTATCTTTCCTAACGTCCTGTCTTAATGCTTTAATTAATGACACCATCCCAAATAACATTATAAAAGCAAATGGGAAGGCCGCTGCAATCGAAGCAGTCTGTAACATTTCTAAGCCACCAGCTAACATTAAAGTTACAGCTAATCCAGATTGAATAAAGCCCCACGTCACTTTTCGTTTAGTAGTCGGATTCAAATCTCCGTTCGAAGACATCATTCCTAAGACAAAAGTAGCTGAATCTGCCGATGTTACGAAGAATGTTGACAATAAGATTACAGCAATGAATGATATGATGCTTCCCATTGGATAATTTTCAAGCACCACAAAGAAAGCGGTTGGAGTAGATTTAATAGCTTTAGATGCTACATCTAAACCGGTATTAATGCCTAATGTTCCAAAGATAGCAAACCAGATAAACGAAGCAAGAGTAGGTGCTAAAAGTACTCCACCAATAAATTCTTTAATCGTTCTACCTCGTGAAATTCGTGCAATAAAAGTTCCAACAAATGGAGCCCAAGCAATCCACCAAGCCCAATAAAAGATAGTCCACCAACCATACCAAGGATCACTTGAAATCTTAAAACTATCTCTAACTAACGAACTAAAGTACATCCCAATTCCATTAGTTAGATTATTAATAATTAATACTGTTGGTCCAAGGATTAAACCTAGTAGCATTAAAATACCAGCCAAAGTAATATTAGCATTAGATAAAATCTTAATACCTTTATCTAATCCTGTTATAGCCGAAAGCATAAATAGTATAGTCACAACACCAATAACAATAACTCTTACTAAATCAGTTTCTGGCACTCCAAAAAGATAATTAAATCCACTAGTCATCTGTAACGTAGCCATTCCTAATGAAGTTGCTACTCCAGCAACAGTAGCAAACACTGCTAATATATCAACAAGCTTACCTATAGGACCGGAAGCTTTTTCTTCTCCTATAAGTGGTATAAATATACTACTTACAAGTGCTGGTTTGTCTCTCCTAAACTGCATATAGGCTAAAGCCAAAGCAAATACTGCATAATTAGCCCAAGGATGCAATCCCCAGTGAAAGAATGATTTCTTAATAGCAAAGGCGGAAGCTGCTGCCGATCCACCTTCCAAACCTAGAGGGTTCACAAAATGATTTAAGGGCTCAGCTACACCCCAAAACACTAAACCTACTCCCATTCCTGCACTAAATAACATGGCAAACCAGGATATAGTACTGTATTCTGGTTCTTCGCCATCTTTCCCTAACCTTATCTTCCCATACTTACTAAAAGCAATCCATATTGAAAAGACTACGAAAGAAGACATTGATAAGAGATAAAACCAACCAAAGTTACCAACTAAAAAGTCAAATAACCCATTAGCTACACTTTCAAAATTCTTTGGTACTGCCAGTCCCCAAAGTAGTATTGCAAATACAATTACTAAAGAAGTATAAAAGACTTGATTGGATTTCTGTTTTCTCCCTTCCATTTTATCCTCTCCTTATCTTTGAGGTATATCTACCCCTCCAAATTTGGAGGGGTAGATATACCTCTATTAAATTTAAACTTCAAATACTGTCTGTTCTTCGACATCTGTTTCAAGAGCGTCTAAAGCAACACCGACTCGATGATAACGCAACTTCCACTGTTCATCTTCAGAAGTTACAGGATCACCAAGAGGATAAGGAATAGAAATAGTTGGTACCATCTTATTAGCACCTACTGTCTTAGCAACTGGAATTAAGTTGGCCATCTGTACTATTGGAATACCGGCTCTTTCAATTTCTTTTACTATCGTTGCACCGCAACGAGTACAAGTTCCTCAAGTAGATGTTAAGATAACGGCATCTACGCCTTCATTTTTCATATATTCTACCATTTCTTGTCCCATTCTAGCTGCTTCTGCTTCTGTTGTTCCAGTCCCAACTGTTGTATAGAAGTACTCATGAATCTTACCAATTCTTCCTTCTTTTTCGTATGCTCTTAAAGCATCTAAAGGTACACATACATTAGGATCAGCATCTGCAGCTGCTGGGTCATATCCGGCATGAATTGTTTTAAATGCATCTGCTTCTCTATTTTCTAACTTATCCATACCTTCTACACTATATCGACCCCATCTAGTAGCCGAAGCTGACTGAATATTATCTGGGTTATCTACAGGAACAATCCCACCAGAAGTTGCAAGAGCAATAGTGGCTTCACCTAAATCTCCAATTGAAGAAGCAATATCTACTCTATCTATCTTAGGTATAGGTAATTCTGATTCAAACTCTTCTCCATTTACTTTCTTAAGTAACATTTCTACTGCTCGGTCTGCTGCTGATTCTCCATCTTCTGGCCATACTTGATGTCTAATTCCTCTAACATAATACCCTTCATCATCAGCAGAAAGTGGCCCTTCACCATTTAATATTTTATTACCGAATTCAGCCATTTGCGTCATGTCATCTTTCATTTTGGCTGCACTATGTCCACCAGGGAAGATATAAATATCTTTCTTAAACATATCAACACCAGGATTCTCTTCATTCATTGAAGAAATAACCGGTACACCAAACTCTTCCTTTACTGCTTTACCAATGACACCACAAGCATTACCATATCTCCCTGCTTGGAAAGCTGGTCCAGCAAAGAAAATATCAAACTCCTTATCTTCTAAAAAACCTAATATTTTTTCTACAGCTTCTTCTTCATTAGAACCTATAAAATTATCTCCACAAATAATAGTATGAGTTACTTCCGTATCTGATATTTGATCTAATAACATGGCTGGCCCAACTAAACCCTCTCTTATCTCTGGAACATGGTCAGCCTCTTCTTCACCACCGATTCCTGCAAAAAATTGATTTATATATAAAATTGCCTTTTTCATAAGTTACTACACCTCCTTAAGTATTTAGATTAAAATTCTTTCATTGTCTTAGGGGACCATCCAAGTACTCGATCACCACAAAACATTGAGTTATTTTCCATAACAATAGATCCATCTTCCTTTACAGAAGGCCCTAACTTTTCATCATCAGCCCATCCTCCTGATAAGCCGTCACGAGCTAAAGCTTCTAATTCACCAATTACTCTTTCCATTGGTGGTAGTTTAATTAAAGCTGAAACATTTCCACAAGATACAATAGCATCTGCTTTTTCATCTAAAGTTACTAATGGCTGAGATTGTCCATCTCTACCGGTACATTCGTTAGTCATTCCTACTGTCTTAACACCAGCTTCTTCTAATGCTACAAAACATTCAATAAAGTCAGCATCTGGATTACCGTATCCTTCTTCTGCTAAAATAGCAGCATCAGCACCTAAAGACTTAGCTATTTGTTGTACAAACATAGCTGCTCTTTCCTTCTGTTCTAAAGCAACATTTAGGTTAGACATAATCACACCTAAGAAGTTAATAGATTTACCATGTTCATCGTATAACCTCTTAATCGTAGGACAATTCTGAAAATCATAAGTAGACCATTTAGAAGAACAAGGCATAAAGCTTCCAGAGATCATAGCTCCATCTAGTATCTCATTAGGATGCATTAAAGTAGGTAGCATGTGATTTGCGTCCCAACCATAAACTAAATCATTATATCCTAAATCTTCCATTTGAGACTGTGGTTGCATAACATATACTACTGATGGTAAGTCATTTATTTCTTGAGAACGCTTAGTAACCGGTTCTAAATCAAAAGTTTCTACCTCTTCTGGTTCTAAGTCCTTTACAGCACTACCTAAATATTCAGCTAATCTATGAGCAGCCCATCTGATAGCATGATTCTTCTTTTGTTGTTCATGTCTTTCAAATTCTTCATCAGTGTCTGCTACTAAACAAACATTTACTAACTGAGAGAAGTAAGTATATTTAGCTCCTTCACCACTCATATCGATTAAGCCATCACCAAAACTACCCCAATGTTGACCGACAGCTAGTACACTACAACCTTTTAATGCTAGAGTTCTACCATCCCCAACACTCTCTAATTTACCAGTTACCCCAGGAAAAACAGCCTCTCCATCAACTCTATATCTAGGCTCAATTGCTTCCTTAACTGGAACAATACGTTTTTCTTCACCTGGTCTAGCAATTACTAAATCTGCTTCTGTAATATGTTCATCTTCTTTTACTACTTCTAAAGCTTCTTCTTTATTGATAGTCAAAATACCATCATCATAGGTGGTCTCTTCGCCAAAAACAATGTCTTCTACAGAGAAATTACCTATTTCTAAACGCATTTTATTACTCCACCCCTTCCCTGGCTATTCGTTATATTTTATCAACTTATTAATAAAATATATTGTAATTGTGAATTTATGCACTTTCCCTCAAAAATTTTTAAATATAGTCTGCCCTCATGGGCAATAGCTGCTATTATGGCAATTATTACCCAACTAGAGCAATATGTTTATTAATAATCAAAAACTAATTAATCAAATTTACAATATTTATCACGATATAACTTAACTTCATCTACAATGTCATCTACCTCTAAAACCATTTCCATCATACTAATCTGCTCTTCATAAACATCCTCATTAACTTCAGACTTGATTTCTGATTCTAAAATGTGATAAACCCTGAGTCCTAACTGGACCCCTGCTAGTGGACCGGCAAAAGTAGGATCTCCATTAGTAACAGTCTCGGCTGCTAATCCAGAAGCTTCTGCTTCTGCTCCACCTAAGATTATTACTAAATTTTCTGCTCCATATTTTTTAGTAAGATTTTGGATCCTCTTCTGATTTTCCAAGTCCATAGCTCCTGCAGCAGTTCACACGAAACATTCTGTAGAGCCAAAAACTACTTCGGCTTCAGTTGTTTCTATACATTCCTGAATTGCAGGAGCTGGGATTCCATCACGATCGCCAATAATGGCAATTTTCTTTCCTTCTAACATAACCCCACCTCCAATTAAATTTTGAATAAGTTTGTCTTATCTTGTTATTATAATAACATAATCATGATTATTTGTCAATCACGATTATAAAATAATCACATTTAGCAAATGGGTATAATTATTGAATTATTACTATAATACAATTGCTAATTTTCTTAATATTATTGATATATAAAATTGATACCTTTTTCTATGCCATGTTTAAGGTTACGACAACCATATTTTTTACGAGATGTGCGGTTTGATTTACCTGAACTGTGTTCAGCTGGTGATAAGCCTGCGTATCTAGCTAATTTATCGGCGGAATCAAAACGGTTAATGTAACCGATTTCAGTAATGAATTTAGTTGCCAAGTTATAGCTAATACCAGGCATAGTAGTAAGTTGGTTCTGATACATTTTTGCCTCCCATAAATTTAAAAACAGCACTCATTAAAAGTGCTGTAATCAATGTCATATTAAGATTTGTTAATGGCGGGAATGTGTAGGAATCGAACCTACCGCGGACAGCTCAAGGCTGGCCCGCCGCCGGATTTGAAGTCCGGGGCACCCACCAGGGGTACAGCC
>NZ_FUWM01000036.1 GCF_900167185.1 Selenihalanaerobacter shriftii | reverse complement strand
TAAATCAAGATGAGGTAAAGGATAAGATAGAAAGACATGATGTAGCTGAATGCATATTAAAATTGGATAAAGCTATAGCATTCGATTTAACTAGTGAAATAGCAGAGACTAGTCGGTTTGTAATTGTGGATGAACATGAGATAGCTGGTGGTGGAATAGTACAAGCAGCTTTAGAGGATGAACAAAGCTGGGTAAGAGAGAAAGTAATGCTTAGAAATTATAAATGGGAAAAGAGCCATATTACTAATGATGAACGAGCTGAGAAGTATAATCAAAAGTCAACTTTAGTCGTAATTACTGGCGAAGAGGATGTTGGAAAGAAACCGACAGCTAAGGCGTTAGAAAAAAGATTATTTGATGATGGGAAGATAGTTTACTTCTTAGGCATTGGTAATCTATTATATGGTGTAGATGCGGACATTAAAGGTCAAAGTAATAATCATCGTGAAGAACATTTAAGAAGACTAGCTGAAGTATCACATATTATGCTTGATGCTGGAGCAATCTTAGCTGTTACGGCTGTAGAACTGACACAAGAAGACTTAGAGCTAATTAAGACTACGGTTAATGCAGATAAGATAGAGACGGTTTGGCTAGGTGAGAATGTGACTACGGATATAGATTATGATTTACATATTCCGGAGTTTGAAGAAGTGAAAGATGCAGCGCAGCAGATTAAGAATTTACTACAAGAACGTGGGATTATATTTAATCCGTGGAAGTAATTCAAAATCTTTAAATAATAATTAGACACAGACTGACACAGACCAAGTACAGACTAAAGATAAAAAACAAAAGCAAATTAAAGATAATTAATGAATAAAGAATATAAATTGATATTTAATAGTATGAACTTAGGGTTTAAAAGTCTGTGTACAGTCTTGTGTGAGTCTCGTGTCAAATTGCCTTTTATAACTTACGTAAGGATGGTAGAGAGATGAATGAAAATAATATAGTATGGCATGAAGGAAAAGTAACATACGAAGATAGATGTAAAAACTTAGGTCAGGAAGGTTTAGTGGTTTGGTTTACGGGGCTTTCTGGTTCTGGAAAATCTACAATAGCTGTAGAAGTTGAAAAAGAGCTACTCAAACAAGGCAAGGCTGTTTATAGATTAGATGGAGATAATGTTAGACATGGATTAAATTCTGATCTTGGTTTTGCTAAGAAAGATCGAGATGAGAATATTCGACGGATAGCTGAAGTGGCAGCTTTATTTAAGGATGCTGGGTTAATAACGTTAGCATCCTTTATCTCGCCATTTCAGGAGATGCGGGATTTTGCTCGGGAAAGAGCAGGCGTAGATAGTTTTATTGAAGTATATGTGAAAGCAGATGTGGAAACTTGTGATGAACGTGATCCGAAGGGGTTGTATGAGAAAGCTAAGCAAGGTGAGATAGATGACTTTACCGGTGTTTCTTCACCGTATGAAGAACCGGAGAATCCAGATATAGTAATAGATACAGTTGAGTTGACAGTTGAAGATTCGGTGGAGAAGATATTGGAGGTAATTGTGGATGAGTAATAAATTAAGAAGAATATTAAAGAGTATTACCTGGCGGATAACTGCGACTACTACAACAATTTTGATAGTGTACTTTTTAAGCGGTGAGCTAAAGATAGCTGGAGGAGTAGCTTTATTGGAAGTGATTTTTAAGACAGTAATTTATTATTTGCATGAGAGTGCTTGGGATAAGGTTGAGGTTGATCAAGGAGAAAAAGGTGACATTATAGTAACGAATAATCAAAAATCAACTTAGAATATATCAATATTTAGTTCTCGTTTTAAGTATACTGTAATAATTAATAACTTATCTTAGAAAAGATATTTAATAATAAATTATTGAGGTTATACATTTTAAAAGTATATGTAAAGTTAGAATTGAGGGGAGAAGTCATGAGTAATAAGACAAATAAATTACGAAAAGAAATATTAGAGAAGGTTAAAGAACTTCATGAATTACAAGAAGAAAGTAAGGAGAGCTTTAAACCAGGTAAAGATATAATTCCTTTTGCACGTCGTGTTTATAATGAAAAAGAGATGATGTCTTTAGTTGATTCAGCTCTAGATTTTTGGTTAACGGCTGGTAGATATGCTGAAGAATTTGAAGAAAAATTTGCAGATTATTTTGGTCTTAAAAGTTGTTCTTTAGTCAATTCGGGTTCATCAGCAAATCTAATAGCTTTGACGGCTTTTACATCATCTAAATTAGGTGATAAAAGACTTAAACCAGGAGATGAAGTGATAACAGTTGCTGCTGGATTCCCTACTACAGTAAATCCTATAATTCAAAATGGCTTAATTCCAGTTTTTGTTGATGTCGATTTAGGTACGTATAATGTTAACATAGAACAGTTAAGACAAGCTATTTCTCCGAAGACAAAAGCAATTATGCTGTCTCATACTTTAGGTAACCCTTTCAATCTTAGAGCAGTAATGGAAATTGCTGAAGAAAATGATTTATATGTTATTGAAGATTGTTGTGATGCAGTTGGCTCTACATATAATGGAGAATTAGTTGGGACATTTGGAGATGCGGCTACAGTAAGCTTTTACCCTGCCCATCATATGACTATGGGAGAGGGAGGAACAGTATTAGTTGATTCAACAAAGTTAGAGAGAATAGTACGTTCTTTTAGAGATTGGGGACGTGATTGTTACTGTGGACCAGGACAGGATAATACCTGTGGATACAGATTTGAACGACAAATGGGGACTTTACCTTATGGATATGACCATAAATATATATATTCTCATATAGGATATAATTTAAAAGTTTTAGATTTACAACCAGCTATAGGAGTCGAGCAATTAAAGAAGTTACCTTCATTTATTAAAAAGAGGAAGGAAAACTTTAAGAAATTAAAGAATGGACTTAAAGATTATGAAAATTATTTGATTTTACCAAAGGCAACTGAAAAGTCTGATCCTTCTTGGTTTGGATTTCCGATAACAGTGAAAAAAGATTCAGGGGTTGACCGTGCTGATTTAGTTAATCATTTAGAAGACAATAAGATTATGACTAGAATGTTGTTTGCTGGTAATATTACTAGACAACCAGCTTATCAAAATGTTAAATATAGAGTAGTTGGTGACCTAGAAAATACAGATTATATAATGAATAATACTTTCTTTATTGGAGTTTATCCAGGTATTGACCAAGATAAGAGAGACTATATACTTCAAGTTTTTGCAGATTACTTTAGTAAGTTATAATAACTGGTGGGGAGGAATTTATAATGAAGGCTGTAATTTTAGCAGGAGGATTTGGAACAAGACTAGGGAATAGAACAAATTTAATCCCTAAGCCTATGGTTAAAATAGGGACTAAGCCTATTCTATGGCATATAATGAAGACATATGCTCATTATGGGATTAATGAATTTGTTATTTGTTTAGGTTATAAAGGAGATATAATTAAAGATTACTTCTTACATTATGAAGCTAGAAATAATGACTTTACAATTGAATTAGGTAGTTCTAACTTAGAATTTCATAATGGACATGATGAAGAGGATTGGAAAGTAACTTTAGTAGATACTGGTCTTAATACCTTAAAAGGTGGAAGAATTAAAAGAATAGAAGAATACTTAGATGATGATATAAACTTACTAACTTATGGTGATGGTGTAGCAGATGTAAATATAGATGATTTAATTGAATTTCATAAATCACATGGGAAAATGGTTACTATTACTGGAGTACATCCGCCGGCAAGGTTTGGAGAGTTAATAGAAGAGGATAATGTAGTAAAATCTTTTGAAGAAAAGCCACAAACTTCACAAGGGTTAATTAACGGCGGCTATATGGTCTTTAATAGAGAATTATTAAGTTATCTAAGACCAGATGAGGATTGTGATTTTGAAATAGGTCCTTTAGAGAGTTTATCAAAGGAAGGAAAGGTTATGGTTTATAAACATAAAGGTAACTGGGAATGTATGGACCATGAGAGAGATGTAAAGCATTTAAATAAACTATGGAATAATAATAATGCTTTCTGGAAGGTATGGGAGTAGAAATGGACAAGATGCTTAATGGAGTTTTTAAGGATAAAAATGTATTAGTCACTGGTCATACTGGGTTTAAAGGTTCTTGGCTTACAACTTGGTTAAATGAATTAGAAGCTAATGTAATAGGTTATGCCCTTGACCCTTATAGAGAAAAGGATAATTTTGTAGTAACTAATCTTAGTAGTAAAATAACTGATATTAGAGGTGATGTGCGAGACTTTGATAAATTATTATCAGTATTTGAAGAGTATAAACCAGAAATAGTATTCCATTTAGCTGCTCAACCATTAGTAAGGTTATCTTATGAAGAGCCAAGAGAGACTTATGAGACAAATGTAATGGGAACAGTGAACCTTCTAGAAACATGTAAGCAAGTAGATTCAGTGAGAGTAGTAGTGAATGTTACTAGTGACAAGTGCTACGAAAATAAAGAAATGATTTGGGGATATAGAGAGAATGATTCCATGGGAGGTTATGACCCTTATAGTTCTAGCAAAGGTTGTGCTGAATTAGTAACCTCTGCTTATAGAAGATCGTTTTTTAATCCACAAGATTTAGATGAACATGGAGTAGCTTTAGCTTCTGTAAGAGCAGGAAATGTCATTG
The DNA here is from genome assembly GCF_900167185.1 of Selenihalanaerobacter shriftii. Classification (NCBI taxonomy): domain Bacteria; kingdom Bacillati; phylum Bacillota; class Clostridia; order Halanaerobiales; family Halobacteroidaceae; genus Selenihalanaerobacter; species Selenihalanaerobacter shriftii. The sequence goes on along the minus strand of NZ_FUWM01000036.1, from coordinate 9,668 downwards.
GTGGGGGAGATTGGGCTAAGGATAGATTAATGACCGATTGTATAACAGCATTACAAGCAGGAAAGAAAATAAAGATTCGTAGTCCACAAGCAATAAGACCATGGCAGCATGTGTTAGAGCCACTGAGTGGTTATTTATTATTAGCTTCAAAATTATATAAAGAACCTAAAAAATATATAGGGGGATGGAACTTTGGGCCTGAGGAAAGTTCTATAGTAAACGTAGGGGAACTAGTAGAGAAGCTGATAGATTGTTGGGGTTCAGGTAAATGGCTAGACACATCATCTAATGATGAACCACATGAAGCTAAATTATTGAAACTTGATATAAGTAAAGCAAGATATTATTTAAATTGGAGTCCAAGGTTAGATATAGATAAAACGATTAAATTAGTAGTTGATTGGTATAAAGAAGATAACATTTCTTATGGTTTCAATGTTCAACAGATAAAAGAATATATTAATAAATAGTTTAACTGAGGTGGAATATGGGAGAGTATAAAGAATTCTTTAAAGATAAAAGAGTTTTAATCACAGGAAGTAATGGGTTTATTGGAAGACATGCTGTGGAAAGATTTAAGAACTATAATTGTAAAACTTATGGATTAGGAGTAGAGAAAGAAAATCAAAATAAAGAGATTAAATATTTTCAATGTGATGTAACTGATTATACTGGACTAAGTAATATTTTAGAAGAGATAAATCCAGATTATATCTTGCATTTAGCAGCAGTAGTTTCGGCAGTTAGAGATTATTCATTATTTCCTAAGATGTTAGATATTCATGCTAAATCATTATATAATTTTTATGAAATATTAAAGAATAATGATACTTTAAAACTTCTAATTAACTTTGGCTCAACAGAAGAATATGGTAATTACAATGGGAAGCAGTTTAAAGAGAATTTTTTTGAAAAGTCCTTATCGCCATATGCTGCAAGTAAAACAGCAGGAGTACATTTTGCCTATATGATAGGAAAAAACGAGACATTTCCTGTGATTTCAATTAGACCAAGCGTTTTATATGGAAAATATCAATCAGACAATAAGTTTATTTCATATATAATTAACAACCTAATAAAGAATAAATCTTTAAACTTAACACCTTGTAAACAAACTAGAGATTTTATTTGGGTAGAGAGATTTCTTAATATCTTAACCGAGTTGATTATTTCAAAGCAGTATTGTTATGGAGAAATATATAATATTTCATCTGGAGAAAGTAAAGAGTTAAAATATTTAGTTGAATATGCTAAAGAACTTTTAAATAGCAATTCAGAAGTTAATTATGGAGCTTTAGAATACAGAGAAAATGAAATAATGGAGTTTAATGTGTCAAATGATAAAATTAATTCAATTTTGGATAAAAATATTAAGTGTAATTTTGAAAAAGATTTTAGTAAGTTTTTAAAAGGCTATTTATAGATATAGATGAGAAGGAGTTTGATTATATATGAAAACACTTATTACTGGAGGTTGTGGTTTTTTAGGTTCAAATTTAGCTAGTTATGCTTTAGATAATAAATATGATTTATATATATTAGATAATTTTTATCGAGAAGGGTCAGCTAAAAATTTAGAATGGTTAAATGAACAAGGTGAATTTAGATTTATTCATGGTGATATAAGAAATAAAAATGATATAGAAAGAATTATAAAGCAAATTAAACCGGATGTTATCTTTCATTTAGCTGGACAAGTTGCAATGACTACTTCATTAGATAATCCTCAGATGGATTTTGAAGTTAATGTTCAAGGAAGTATTAATGTTTTAGAAGCTGTTCGTAAGCATTCTCCAGAATCAATAGTTATTTATTCATCTACTAATAAAGTTTATGGTGATTTAGAATATATTGATTTCAAAGAAAATGATAAAAGATATGAAGCTGTTAATTTTCCTGACGGGTTCGATGAAAAAACAAATCTTGATTTCCATTCACCATATGGTTGTTCTAAAGGAGCAGCTGATCAATATATGCTCGATTATGCCAGAATGTTTGATTTGAATACAGTAGTTTTTAGACATTCTTCTATTTTTGGAGGAAGACAATTTTCAACCAAAGACCAGGGTTGGGTTGGATGGTTCTGCCAGAAAGCATTAGAAATAAAAAGTGGAGAGTTAGATGAGCCATTTACAATTTCAGGTAATGGCAAACAGGTTAGAGACATTTTATATGCAGATGACTTAATAAATTGTTATTTTGCTGCTGTAGAAAACATTAATCAGGCAAGAGGAGAATTATTTAATATTGGAGGTGGAGCAAATAATAGTTTTTCATTATTAGAATTATTTGATTATCTGGAGGATTTATTAGGTATTAAAATGATTTATCAAGAAATTGATTGGCGTGAAAGTGATCAAAAAGTTTTTATAGCTAATATTAATAAAGCAAAAGAGCTATTAAATTGGCAACCTAAAGTAGACAAGTTTACAGGTGTAAAGAATATGGTTAACTGGATAAAAGAATTAAAATAAAGGGGAGTTTTATGTTACTATCGATTTTGATTCCAACATATAATAGAGATAAGTCATTAAAAAAGAATTTATACATGATTAAAGAATATATAAATAAAAATAATCTTATTGATGATATAAAGATAATAATTTCAAACAATTGTTCAACAGATGATACTAGACAAGTTATCGATCAGTTCTGTAAGCAAACAGATATTATAACTAATAAATATAACCAAAATGACAATTTGGGGTTAGAAGGAAATGCTTTATTTGTACTAGAAAAGGCGGATACTGAATATGTCATGTACTTAAGTGATGATGACTATTTAGATGAAAGTTATCTTGTTAATATAGTAGATAAACTGAAGGTTACAAAGGAAATATATTGTGTATTACCAAGTATTCAACCCATCCGGCCAAACGGTGAATATATGAAACCTGGAAGAGATATGGGGAAAGATAAGAAAATATATAACAAAGGTTTCGAAAATTGTCTCGAAAATTCCTGGAGAGGACATCAACTTACAGGTGTTACTTTTAAAAAGAAAGGTACTTATGCGAGTTATAGAAAAAATAATGTAAATAATATTTATCCCTTCATCTATTTTGTTGCTTATAATTGCTTAAGAGGCAAAACCTGGCATTTCACAGAGTATCCTGTAAAAGTTACAGTAGCTGTTCAGGAAGAAAAAGATTGGGGATACGAAGAGGATGGTTTAATATCAGAGATATTTGATAGTTATAAGAAACTAGATAATATCACTTCATTTCAGAGAAGCAAATTAGAACTTAAAATGTTAGATACTCAAACTTTTCGTTACCAAATGTACTTATCTAAAGGGGTTAGTCACTATTTAAAAGCCTTAAAAAATATAGAATTTGGAAATAATACAAGTTTATTAACTAGATTAGGGTTTCCTTTTTTAGCATTTAAATATTTAAGTAAATCAGTTTTGATTAAAGTTTTAAGATTAACTTTGAGTAATAATTATGAAAAAACTAAAAACAAGTTTAAAAGTTTTATGAATTAAATTTATTAGGGGTAATTAAATGTCATTAAGAAAAAAAACTTTTTGGGGTGCTATATGGAATAGTCTATCCAGTGTGTTTTTAACTGGTTTAAATTTTGTAATAACAGCAATATTAGCACGTTTATTAACTCCAAATGCATTCGGAGTCATGGGAATGATCCAGACTACTATTGCTTTAATTAATATGATGAACCAATTTGGTTTAGCTCCAGCTATTATTCAGGGAGAAAATTTAAATCAAGAACGTTTATCTTCATTATTTTGGTTTAATATGTTAATTGGAATTATTATGACTGCTATTGTTTATTTCAGCTCTAATTTAATAGCGTTATTTTTTAATCAACCAGAACTAACTGAATTATTAAAATTAATTTCTGTTGTATTTACTATTGTTTCTTTTTCATTTATACAACAGAGTTTACTTCGAAAAAAAATGAAATTTAAAGAATTATTTAATATTAATATATTTTCAACAATTTTGTATGGTATTATTACTATAGTGTTAGCATTAAATAATTTTGGTGTTCATGCACTAGTTTATGGATTTATTGCTAAAAATATTGTTGCTAGTGTATTTATAATATTATATTACAAGTGGACCCCTAATTTATTCTTTAGTTTTAATATGATAAAAGATTTACTTGATTTTGGTATTTATGTTTTTGGGACAGGTATAATAAATTATTTTAACAGAAATCTAGATTATCTATTAATTGGTAGATTTTTAGGTTCTGAATCATTAGGTTATTATACTCTTGCATATAAATTAATGCTTGTTCCTGTAAGAAAAATAGGTGGGGTGATTAGTAATACCTTTTTACCTGCATTTTCTGAAATAAAAGAAAATAAATCATCTATAAAAAAATATTATCTTAATGTATTAGGGTTAATTGCTTTAATTACTTTTCCTATGATGGGAGGACTATTTATTGTAGCTTCTGAGATGATATTAACAGTTTATGGTCAGAACTGGTCATCTGTAATTATCTTAATTCAAATTTTAAGTATAACTGGGGCTGTTCAATCTATAGGAACAACTGTTGGGATTGTATTATTGTCTCAAGGGAGATCTGATATTTCTTTTAAGTTTAATTTCTTTTTAATTATCAATTTAACGGTTGCTATGATTATTGGTATAAAATGGGGAATTGTTGGAGTTTCTTATGGTGTAACAATTGTAAGTTTTTATACTTTTTGGATTAGTATGCATATAACTGGTGATTTAATTAATATGAGTTTGAAGGATTTAATTAATTTCATTAAAAAACCGTTTTTATATACCTTATTTATGATGTTGATACTTTATTTAAGTAAGACTTATTTCGTATCTCCAAATATTGAGAATTTGCCTATTCAGTTAACTATTAATGTTATTACTGGCGTTATTGCTTATGCAGCTATCTTTTTAATTATTGATGGCAAAGAGTATTTTGAGCAGATTAAAAGATTAAAAAATTCAGTGAAATAAATAATTATTTAGGAGAGATATTTATTATGGATATAAATAATATAAAACTAGCAATTACAGGAATGGGATATGTCGGTTTACCATTAGCTGTAGCATTTTCTGAAAATGGAATAGATATAATAGGATTTGATATCAATCAAGAAAAAATAAATAAATATAAAAAAGGTGAGGATCCAACAAGTGAAATTGGAAAAGAGCGTTTAGCTAAGATATCAAATATAAAATATACATCTGACGAAAATGACATAAAAGACGCAAATTTTCATATTGTTGCTGTTCCTACGCCTGTTGGAAAAAATAATGTTCCAGATTTAGACCCGGTAACAGGTGCAAGTAGAACAGTGGGGCGAAATTTAAAAGAAGGCTCAATCGTTGTTTATGAGTCAACTGTATATCCTGGGGTTACAGAAGAAGTTTGTGTTCCAATACTTGAAGAGGAATCAGATTTAATTTGTGGAGAAGACTTTAAAGTTGGTTATTCACCAGAAAGAGTTAATCCTGGTGATAAAGTTAATACCGTCGAGACCATTGTTAAAGTTGTTTCCGGTATGGATGAAGAAAGTCTGGATGCTATTACTAAAGTCTATGAAATGATAATTAAGGCTGGTGTACATAGAGCACCTTCAATTAAGGTGGCAGAGGCTTCAAAAATAATTGAAAATTCTCAGCGTGATGTTAATATTGCCTTTATGAATGAGTTATCTATGATTTTTGATAAAATGGATATTGACACTCAGTCTGTTTTGGAAGCAGCAGGTACCAAATGGAACTTTCTCAATTTTTATCCGGGGCTTGTCGGTGGACATTGCATTGGTGTTGATCCATATTATTTAACATATCGTTCTGAAGAACTTGGTTATATATCGCAGTTAATTTTAAATGGACGTAGAATTAATGATCAAATGTCAAATTTTGTTGCAGAGAAAATAGTTAAAAAGATGATTGAATCTAACATTAAGGTTAATGGTTCTAAAGTACTTGTAATGGGTGCAACTTTTAAAGAAAATGTACCTGATCTTAGAAATAGTAAAGTTGCAGATTTAATCAACCAATTAGAAGAATATCATGTTAATGTTAAAGTCACTGATCCAATTGCTGATTCAGAAGAGGCTGTAAGCGAACATGGTATAGAACTTCAGCAATTAGATGATGTCAGCGATATGGATACTGTTGTTGTTGCAGTTAATCATGAGCAGTATAATAATATGGAATTAGAAGAATTTAAGAAGTTTTATAAAGATGATATTGTTAAACCTGTGTTTATTGATATTAAGTCTATCTTTGATAAAAATGAAGCTGAAAAAATGTATAATTATTGGAGAATGTAGGTTATGTATAAGAATAAAATTGAATTATCAATTATCATACCACATTATAATGATTCAGTTTTGTTAGAAAAATTATTAGATTCAATTCCTTCTGAAAAAGATATTGAAGTTATTGTTGTTGATGACAATAGTGATAAAGAAGAACTAAAAAAATATAAAGAATTCAAAGATAAAGATAGGTTTTCAAATATTAATTTTTTAATGAACAAGACTAATAAAAAAGGTGCTGGTGTGTGTAGGAATATTGGATTGAATAATGCTTCTGGTAAATGGATTCTATTTGCAGACTCTGATGATTACTTTATTGAAGGGTTTTATGATGTTGTTAGCAAATATTTTTGTTCTAATATTGAAGTAGTTTTATTTCCCCCAACTAGTATTTATATTGATACAAATAAAGAGGCTAATAGACATATAAATTTTGTAGAAATATTGAATTCCTATTCAAATAATAATAATTTAAGAGATGAATTATATTTAAGATATAAAATATCAAATCCAATATCTAAATTAATTAAAAAACGATTTATTGATGATCATAATTTGAAATTTGATGAAGTGATTGCATCTAATGATGTTATGTTCTCCACAAAGTTAGGGCATTATATGAATGATTTTAAGATTGATAATAAAACAATCTATTGTATAACACGTAATAAGGGTAGTTTAACTGTTAATAATAGTGAGAAAATCTTTGATTCAAGACTTAATGTCTATATTAATTATTGTAATTTTCTTAAAGAAAAATTGAACGAAAATGAATTGAGTTTTTTTAATTTAAAAGGACAGGGTTATCTATTCACTTCGATTAAGCATGGTTATGGGTTTAAAAAAACCTGGAATGTTTTTTGTGAATTTAAAAAAAACAGTATTAAACCCTTTGACTACAGAGTTATGAATCCAATGTATTTAATCAAAAAATTATTAAAACATTATAGATTGGAAAAAACCTTAAAAAAATATAGATGATTTTTTATTATTTGATTATTATAATTGGAGTTGAGTATGTTCTATAGGCATGGTAGCTTGGGAGATATGTCACCATCTGATTTTTACCAGGCAATACAGAATAACAAAATTAAATCAGAAGTAATCGTTGCACAAAATGAAAAACTAAGAATGAGTGGCTATATCAAAGATCTTCTACAATATTAAGGGGGTTAGGCCGTGTTTATTAAAAATTTGTTTTATTTTTCTATTTTTATAATATTATATTCACCTTCGATTTATGGTAAAACATATTTTGGAGTGATTTATCTATACTTTTTGTTGTTTATTATATTATTAACTAATAATATATATATTAATAAAATTATTAAATTATTTATAATTTATACTTTTTTTATACTGGTAATTGATATTACACTTTTATATTCTAGTCAGTCTAATATTATTGCAATATTAGAAATCATAATTTATAGTTTTATACCATTAATTAGTTTTTATATTGGATATTATATGAAGCAATTCAATAGAGAAAAAATCTTTAAATCTATTTTTTATGTAGGTTTCATTCAATCTCTAATCGGAATATTACAAATGTTGTTCATGAATTTTAGAAAATTTACATTTAAATTGTTTGGAAATTTTGATAAATATAGTAGACTTTTTAGTGAAAGAAGATTTGGAAGGGCTATAGGGAGTGTTGGTAATCCAAACTATTATGCAATATTCATAGTAATTTATATAGTGTTTTTAATCAATTTTTTTCATAAAATTAAAATAAGTAAATACATTAAGATATTAAGTTTGATTATTAGTATTTATTCGTTAGTTTTTGCTCAATCTAATACGGGTTATCTTCTAATGGTTGTGAGTCTTTTATTTATGTTAGTTCTAACGTTTAGTCATAAATTTAAAATTAAGAATAGTATTTTATCTATAGTCCCTATAATAAACTTTGAGAATTTCAAGTATTTTTTTAGTAGAATAGATATAGATAGGATTAAGAGTATAGGGGAAAGAGTTCATATATGGAAGGAATTGTATAATGAATTAATTATTCCTTATAATTATCATTTTATAATTGGATATGGGAGTATTTTCATGGAAAAATATACTACTGATAATTATTATTTAAAAATATTTTTAGAGTATGGAATCATAGGATTAATTTTATTTGTTTTTTTAAATCTCATTTTAGTTTTAAAAGCTACTAAAATAAAAACATTTAATGAAAAAAAATTTGTTATGATTTTAATGTTTTTAATTTTAATAGCTAATATTGTATCTGAACCACTTTTAAATGTTAAGTTGTCTCCATATATATATTTATTATATGGTCTTTTTATATGATATTAATTTTATTATTATTGTTATGCCCCCTAAATATATATAAAGTACAATCGAGGTATAAGTATTTTGCTTTTCATAAAACTTATAAGAGATAAAGAGTTAAAAAGCATTGGAAATTTATATTTCACGATTCCTTGTGTCAGAGCAATTACTTATCTATTTGAAATAATCGCCAAAAAAAGGGTTGACAATCCAGTTTATATGAAAAACGCCAACGAAAAATACACTAGAAAAATTAATGGAACACACTATTCCTATAGTACATTACCAAAATTTGATTTGAGTTAACGCGTATGATAAAGCATTATAACCATAGTCGTTTACACCAGAGAATTAATTTTATAACTCCTTACCAGAAGTTATACTGGCAAGGCAGAAACAATTATTAAAAAGCGCAGAAAAAACATAAAGCAGCTATTGAACGAAGAAAACGACTGAATAGACAATCTCATTCTCAGGTTACTTAATCTTAGATATTATAAAATTATTTTTGAAGTATACTTGATTTTTCTAAAACAATGAACACAAAAAAGCATTTTAAAAATTGAGATTAAATTTTTAAACAATTAATTTTAGAATATAAAACAATATCTTTGATACAATTAGTTTTTGATATAGGATATTATATACCGATAAGTATATTTGTAGTGAAAATGGATTGTCAACCCTTTTTAGGATACTTTTTTCCCGGACATTAACATTCTATATTTTACAGGGGTAAGATAATCTAATGATCCATGTATTCTGTGATTGTTATACCAGTTTACATAATCAAATAACTGATATTCTAATTCCTCAAAACTACTAAAGATCTTATTAAACGCAAACTCTGTTTTAACTACTTTAAAAGCAGCTTCTGCAACAGCATTATCATAGGGGCAGCCTTTTTTACTCAAAGAACGGTTAATACTAAATGTGCTTAATAGCTGGTCTATAGCTTTATTTTTGAATTCATTACCTCTATCAGTATGTAAAATGTTAATTTCATTAAGTGGTCTCTTAATACTTGAGAAAGCTTTAGTAACAAGCGATGCAGTCTTATTTTTACCAACGGCAACGGCATAGCCGATAATTTCACGGTTAAATAGGT
>NZ_FUWM01000035.1 GCF_900167185.1 Selenihalanaerobacter shriftii | reverse complement strand
TCTCTTGTTTGAGGCATTGGCCCATCAGCAGCAGAAACTACCATTAAAGCTCCATCCATCTGAGCAGCACCAGTAATCATATTCTTTACATAATCTGCGTGACCTGGACAGTCTACGTGAGCATAGTGACGATTTGCAGTCTCATACTCTACGTGAGAAGTTGCAATTGTAATACCTCTTTCCTTTTCCTCAGGAGCATTATCGATATCCTCGAAATTTGAGGAACCTTCTCCTCCTCCAGCTAACACTTTTGTAATAGCTGCAGTTGTAGTTGTCTTACCGTGGTCTACGTGACCAATAGTACCAATATTAACATGGGGTTTCGTTCTTTCAAACTTTTCTTTTGACATTCATTTCATCCTCCTTAAAATTATAACTTACTCTTCATCCATAATATCTTTAGCAATATTACCTGGAACTTCACCATAATGACCAAACTGCATCACATAATTAGCTCGACCTTGTGTTTTAGAACGAAGATCTGTCGCATAACCAAACATCTCAGATAAAGGTACATTAGCACCAATAACTTTAGCATTTCCTCGCTGTTCCATACCTTCTACTTGAGCACGACGACTATTTAAGTCACCAATTACATCTCCCATATATTCTTCAGGAGTAACAACCTCTACTTCCATGATTGGCTCTAGTAATACTGGATTAGCCTTTTTCACTCCATCTCTAAAGGCCATAGAACCTGCAACTTTAAATGCCATTTCTGAGGAGTCTACATCATGATAAGAACCATCATTTAAATTAACCTTAATATCAACCATTGGATATCCAGCTAAAACTCCATTTTCCATTGCTTCTTCAACACCATCTTCAACAGCTGGAATATAATCTCTTGGTATAGATCCACCAACGATATTATCTTCAAACTCAAAACCTCCACCTGCTGGTAGTGGTTCAAGTTCAATAATGGCGTGTCCGTACTGTCCACGACCACCAGACTGTCGAATGAATTTACCTTCAGCTTCAGCTTTTCTCTTAATAGTTTCGCGATAAGCAACTTGTGGTTGCCCTACATTAGCTTCTACACTAAATTCTCGCATTAAACGATCAATAATTACTTCTAAGTGTAATTCTCCCATTCCAGAAATAATTGTTTGACCTGTCTCTTCATCAGACCTTACTTGGAAGGTAGGATCTTCTTCAGCTAAACTCTGTAATGCTTGCCCTAGCTTATCCTGATCTTTCTGTGTCTTAGGTTCAATTGCCACAGAAATAACAGGTTCAGGGAATTCCATAGATTCTAAAATAATTGGATCATCTGCATCACAAAGTGTATCTCCTGTAGAAGTACTCTTAAGTCCTACAGCTGCTGCTAAGTCTCCTGCATAAACTTCATCTCTTTCTTCACGATGGTTAGCGTGCATCTGTAAAATTCGTCCTACTCTCTCTTTTTCTTCTTTAGTAGAATTATAAACATATGATCCAGCTTCTAAAACTCCAGAATAAACTCTAAAGAAGGCTAATTTACCAACATAAGGATCAGTCATGATTTTAAATGCTAAAGCAGCAAATGGTTCATCATCGTCTGCTGGACGAACTGCTTCTTCTTCAGTTCTTGGAATTATTCCTTCTACCGGTGGAATATCCACAGGTGATGGTAAATAATCCACAACCGCATCTAATATCGGCTGGACTCCTTTATTCTTTAAAGCTGTTCCACATATTACAGGAGTAAATGCGTTGTCAAGTACTCCTTGACGGATCCCTTCTTGAATATCATCAACAGTAATCTCTTCACCTTCAAGATATTTCATCATGAATTCTTCATCTACATCAGCAATAGCTTCTAATAATAATTCTCTATATTCTTCTGCTTGATCGACTAAGTCCTCAGGAATCTCTTCTATTTCGTAATCAACACCTAGCTCATCGTCATAAACGATAGCATTCATATTTACTATATCAATTACACCTTTAAACTTTTCCTCTTTGCCAATAGGTAGTTGAATAGGAACCGGATTAGCATCAATTCTATCATCCATCATATCTACAACATTATAAAAGTCGGCTCCTGTTCTATCCATCTTATTAATAAACGCAATTCTTGGAACATTATATCTATCCGCTTGGCGCCATACCGTTTCAGATTGTGGCTCTACACCACCTACTGAGCAGAATACACCAATCGCTCCATCTAATACTCTTAAAGATCTTTCTACCTCTACAGTAAAGTCCACGTGTCCTGGCGTGTCTATAATATTAATTCTATGATCTTCCCACTGACACGTAGTAGCCGCAGATGTAATTGTAATGCCTCTTTCCTGTTCCTGTTCCATCCAGTCCATTTGGGAAGCACCATCATGAGTTTCACCCATCTTATGCACTCTTCCAGTATAAAAAAGAATACGTTCAGTAGCTGTAGTCTTTCCAGCATCAATATGTGCCATAATCCCAATATTTCTTGTTCGTTTTAACGGAAATTGCCTGGCCACTATTCACCCTCCTTTTCTCAATATAGTATTACCATTTATAGTGAGCAAATGCTTTATTTGCTTCGGCCATACGATGTACCTCTTCTTTCTTACGGACAGCTCCACCTTCTTCATTATAAGCATCAACAACTTCACCAGCTAATCTATCTACCATCTTTCTTTCTCCACGTCCTCGAGCTGAATTAATAATCCATCGTAGCCCTAGTGTTAAACGACGATCATTGCTAACCTCTACTGGCACCTGATAGTTAGCTCCACCAACACGGCGAGATCTAATCTCTAAAACGGGCATAGTATTATTTAAAGCTTCTTTAAATACTTCTAAACCAGTTTCACCTGTTTCTTCTTCAACTTTATTTAAAGCCTCATAGAAAATCCCTTCAGCTAAACCCTTCTTACCATCATACATAATATTATTAATACTCTTAGTAACTAATTTACTATTAAAAATCGGATCTGGTGAAATTTTTCTTTTTTCTGCTCTATTCTTCCGTGACATCGATTTCCCCCCTTTATTATCGTTTGGATTTTTATATTACTATATTAAATATATTATTCCTGCGGCATCTTAACTCCATATTTAGAACGTCCTTGTCTTCTATCTTCAACACCAGCAGTATCTAATGAACCACGAACAATAGTATATCTAACACCTGGTAAATCCTTAACTCTTCCTCCTCTTACTAAAACTACAGAGTGTTCCTGTAGGTTATGACCTATTCCAGGAATATAAGCTGTTATCTCCTTACCATTAGTTAGTCGAACACGTGCTACTTTTCTTAATGCAGAGTTAGGCTTCTTTGGTGTTGCAGTATAAACTCTAGTACAAACACCTCTCTTTTGTGGTGCGCCGCCTAACGCTGGAGCCGTTTTCTTCTTCTTAACCTTAGTCCTGCCTTTACGAATCAATTGATTAATAGTAGGCATACTACACCTCCTTCCGAATCTAGTGGATTAATTTTTTAAAAAAGAAGAGGTATAAAGAATACCTCTTCTTGAGTTAACTCTTCATAAATCAAAAATTGAACAATATTTATATGATATATCAAGCAACTTCAATATCACAACACACTTGTGTATTTTAACATCTTAATTCCTGGCTGTCAAGGAATTCTTATATATTTATTAAACTTAATTTAATTAATGCCTTCTTCAATTTCTTCTGAATCTCTTATTACATCAATATCTATTCCTCTATATCTCTTCATTCCTGTCCCAGCTGGAATCAATTGTCCAATAATTACATTCTCTTTTAATCCAATTAATGAATCTGACTTTCCTTCTAAGGAAGCTTCAGTTAATACTCTAGTAGTTTCTTGGAAAGATGCTGCTGATAAGAAACTCTCAGTAGCTAAGGAAGCTTTAGTAATCCCTAAAAGTTCTGGATCTGCAGTAGCTGGTTCTTGATCTGCTGCAATTGCCTTCTCATTTTGTTCTCTAAATTCAAAGGTGTCTACCAATTCCCCTGGTAACATTTCAGTATTACCAGCTTTCTTTATTTTTACCTTACCCATCATCTGTCTAATTACAACTTCTATATGCTTATCGTTGATATCTACTCCCTGAGATCTATATACATCTTGAACTTCTCTTAAAAGATACTTTTGTACAGCTCTAACCCCTTGGATTTTTAGAATATCTTCCGGGTCTAATGGTCCTTTAGTTAAATGCTGACCAGCTTCTACATATTCACCATCATCAACCAAAAGTTCAGACCCATATGGTAACTGATAAGTCTTTTGTTTTCCTTCATCAGTTTTAATAACTGCTTTATATGAATTAGCCTTTTCGACTAAATTGACTTTACCTGTTAACTCTGTGATAATTCCCTGACCTTTTGGTGTTCTAGCTTCGAATAACTCTTCAACTCTCGGTAAACCTTGTGTAATATCATCACCAGCAACACCACCAGTATGGAAAGTACGCATCGTTAACTGAGTACCCGGTTCTCCAATGGACTGAGCAGCAATGATTCCTACGGATTCACCTACATTCACTAATCTATCTGTAGATAAGTTACGTCCATAGCACTTACGACAAACTCCATACTTAGCTTTACAAGTTAAAGCTGATCTGATTTTAGCTTCTTTTACACCAGAATTATCAACCTCTTTAGCTTCATCTTCGTCAATCATTTCACCTGTCTTAATTATTACTCCATCTGTATCAGGATGTTTGATATCCTCCATAGCTACCCTACCAGCTAATCTTTCATATAGAGGTTCTATTACTTCATTATCTTCCTTAATTGCTTCAACTATAATTCCATCTTCAGTTCCACAATCTTCTTCTCTAACTATTACATCCTGAGAAACATCTACTAATCTTCTAGTTAAGTAACCAGAGTCTGCAGTTCTTAAAGCAGTATCTGCTAATCCTTTTCGCGCACCATGAGTAGAGATGAAGTATTCTAATACAGTTAAACCTTCACGGAAATTAGCTTTAATAGGTAAATCAATAATCTGACCAGATGGGTCAGCCATCAATCCTCTCATTCCTCCAAGCTGAGTAATCTGAGAGGTATTACCTCTAGCCCCAGAAGTAGCCATCATATTAATCGGATTAGTTTCAGATAAATTACTTATCATCTCTTCTGTTACTTGATCTTTTGCTTTACCCCAGATATCTACTACCCTCTGATATCTTTCTTTCTCAGTGATTAAACCTCTTTTATACTGTTGTTCTACCTGACTAACCTTATCTTCAGAACTTCTTAAAATTTCTGATTTGGTCTCTGGTACTTCCACATCAGTAACTCCAATAGTTATTCCTGCTTTTGTTGAATATTTAAATGTAATTGCCTTTAAATCATCTAAAACTTCAGCTGTTCTATTTGGTCCAAGTTTTTCATGACAATTACCTACTAATTCACCTAATCTCCCTTTATCAAAGACTTCATTCTTAAATCCAATTTCATCTGGTAAAATATCGTTAAATAAAATTCTACCAACAGTTGTGTCAATCCATTCATCATCTAATTTATACTTAATCTTAGTCTGCATTGTGATAACATTATTCTCATAGGCCATTAATACCTCATCTGAATTACCAAAGAACTTACCTTCTCCTTTTTTACCATCTCGAGCTATAGTCATATAATAAGCTCCTAAAACCATATCTTGAGAAGGAACAGCAATAGCTCTGCCATCTGCAGGTGATAAAATGTTATAAGTAGATAACATTAAAAGTCTAGCTTCAGATTGTGCTTCAGAAGATAATGGAACGTGTACCGCCATCTGATCACCATCAAAGTCTGCATTATAAGCTGGACATACTAATGGATGAATCTTAATTGCTTTCCCTTCAACTAAGATAGGCTCAAAAGCTTGAATACCTAACCTATGTAATGTCGGTGCTCTATTTAACATTACAGGATGTTCTTTAATAACACCCTCTAGAATATCCCATACTTCCTCATTTAATTTCTCTACTTTTCCTTTAGCACTCTTAATATTATGAGCTAAACCTTTATCTACTAATTTTTTCATGACAAAAGGCTTAAATAGTTCCAAAGCCATTTTCTTAGGTAATCCACACTGATGCATCTTTAAATCAGGTCCAACTACAATTACTGAACGACCAGAATAGTCAACTCGCTTTCCTAATAAGTTCTGTCTAAAACGTCCTTGCTTTCCTTTTAACATATCACTTAAAGATTTAAGAGGTCTATTCCCTGCTCCAGTAACTGGACGACCTCGACGCCCATTATCAATTAAAGCATCAACTGCCTCTTGTAACATTCTTTTTTCATTTCTAATAATAATATCTGGAGCACCTAAATCCAACAATCTTTTTAATCTATTATTTCTATTAATTACTCGTCTATATAAATCATTTAAATCAGAAGTTGCAAAACGCCCTCCATCTAATTGCACCATAGGTCGTAATTCAGGTGGTATAACTGGAATTGCCTCTAGAACCATCCAATCTGGATTATTCCCCGACTGGCGTAAACCTTCTACTACTTTTAATCTCCTTACCGCTCTTCTACGGCGTTGTCCAGAGATTTCTTTAATTTCTGCTTCTAATTCCTCTACTTCTGAATCTAAATCCATATTCCTTAAAATCTCTCGTACAGCTTCAACTCCCATGCCTGCTTCAAAAGCATTACCATGTTTAATTCGAGCTTCTCTATATTCACTTTCACTTAATAACTGCTTCTTACTTAGCGGCGTTTCACCAGGATCTATTACAATATAAGAAACAAAATATAGCACTTTTTCTAAGGAACGTGGGGACATGTCCATAATTAGACCTAATCTACTAGGAATACCTTTGAAATACCAAATATGCGAAACTGGAGCTGCTAATTCAATGTGGCCCATTCTTTCTCGTCTAACTTTAGAGCGAGTAACTTCTACACCACAACGATCACAGACAACTCCTTTATATCTAACACGCTTATACTTACCACAATGACATTCCCAATCTTTAGTAGGTCCAAAGATTTTCTCACAAAAGAGACCTTCTTTTTCTGGCTTTAATGTTCTATAGTTAATAGTCTCTGGTTTCTTTACTTCACCACTTGACCAATTTCTGATCATTTGTGGTGAAGATAAACCAATCTTCATAGAATCAAAGTTATTTACATTGAACAAGGGTCATTCCCCCTTTTATGTTTTAGTTTCTATTCTTGAAAACTAAAATAATGTTCTACTCATCTTCCTTATCTTCATCTTTATCATCAATATCTAAACCTAACTTCTTAGTATTATCATTAAGTATCTCTTTATCTTCACCAATTTCTAACTCTTCATCATCTTCTGTGTAAACTCTAGCATCAAGACCTATACTCTGCATCTCTTTAATCAATACTTTGAATGATTCTGGAATACCAGGTTCTGGTATATTTTCACCTTTAACTATTGATTCATAGGTCTGTACTCTACCTACTACATCATCTGACTTCACTGTTAACATCTCTTGTAATGTATAGGAAGCTCCATATGCTTCTAGAGCCCATACCTCCATTTCTCCAAAGCGCTGACCACCAAATTGAGCTTTACCACCTAAAGGCTGTTGTGTTACTAGTGAATATGGCCCTGTGGAACGAGCATGAATCTTAGAGTCTACTAAGTGATGTAATTTTAGAATATACATATATCCGACTGTGACTCTTTCTTCAAATTTCTCACCTGTTCTTCCATCATAAAGAACTGTCTTACCATCTCTAGCTAATCCTGCTTCCTCTAAAGCATCTTCAACCTCTTGCTCGGTAGCTCCATTGAAAACAGGTGTCTCAACATGAATTCCTAAAGCTTTAGCTGCCATTCCTAAATGAGTCTCTAAAACCTGTCCTAAGTTCATTCTTGATGGTACACCCAATGGATTAAGCACTACTTCTACTGGATCTCCATTTGGTAAGAAAGGCATATCTTCTTCTGGTAGAATTCGTGAAATAACACCCTTATTACCGTGACGACCAGCTAATTTATCACCAACCGCAATTTTACGCTTGTTAGCAATATAAACTCTAACTAACTTATTAACTCCTGGTTTTAAATCATCTCCATCATCTCTAGTGAAGACCTTAACATCAACTACTATTCCGGTTTCACCATGCGGTACTTTTAAAGATGTATCTCTTACTTCCCGTGCCTTTTCTCCAAAAATAGCTCGAAGCAGTCTCTCTTCAGCTGATAACTCCGTCTCACCTTTAGGAGTTACCTTTCCTACTAGGATATCTCCTGGATATATCTCAGCTCCTGGACGAATAATACCTCTATCATCCAAGTTCTTGAGTGCATCTTCACCTACATTAGGGATATCTCTTGTAATCTCTTCAGGACCTAGTTTAGTATCCCTCGCTTCTGCTTCATGCTCTTCAATATGAATTGAAGTCAAATTATCCTCTTTAACTAATTTCTCACTAATTAGGATAGCATCCTCATAGTTATAACCTTCCCAAGGCATAAATGCAATTAAACAATTTCGTCCTAAAGCTAACTCACCTTTATCAGTTGCAGGCCCATCGATAACGATTTCTCCTGCATTCACCTTATCACCTTTACGCACAATAGGTTTCTGATTTATACAAGTACCTTGATTAGAACGAACAAATTTATCTAAGTTATAAGTGTCTACATTTCCATCATCCGTTTTTATTAATACTTTATTTGCAGTAACATTGATTACTTCACCACTATTTTTAGCTACCCCTGTAGCTCCTGAATCCTTAGCAGCATCATATTCAATTCCTGTACCTACGTATGGTGCATCTGTTTTTAATAAAGGTACTGCCTGGCGCTGCATGTTGGCTCCCATTAAAGCACGGTTTGCATCATCATTTTCTAAAAACGGAATTAAAGCTGCAGAAACACTAACAATCTGTTTTGGAGAAACATCCATATAATCTACTTTGTCTTTATCTACTTTTAATATATCCTCCCGATGTCTAGCTGTAGGTCTATCACTTAGTATAGTACCATCATCACCTAGTGGCTCATTAGCCTGGGTAATAGTATAGCCTTCCTCTTCATCGGCAGTAACATATTCAATTTCATTAGTAACTTTTCCGTCTACTACTTTTCTATATGGTGTTTTAATAAACCCAAACTTATTTGTCTTCCCATAGATACAAAGCGAACCAATCAAACCAATATTTGGCCCCTCAGGAGTTTCGATTGGACAGATTCTTCCATAATGAGTATGGTGGACATCACGCACATCAAATCCAGCACGCTCTCTACTTAGACCACCAGGTCCTAATGCACTCATTCTACGCTTATGAGTTAATTCGGACATTGGATTAGTCTGATCCATAAATTGCGATAACTGACTACTACCAAAGAATTCTTTAATAGCAGCTACCACTGGTCTAGTATTAATTAAAGCTTGTGGAGTAATTACATCAATATCTTGAATAGTCATTCTTTCTCGTATTACTCTTTCCATTCGAGAAAGACCAATTCTGAACTGATTCTGTAATAACTCTCCTACAGTCTTTAATCGTCGATTACCTAAGTGATCAATATCATCGATATAAGCATCATCATCTTTATTAACTAGTCTAATTAAATACTTTACCGTTGCTACAATATCATCCTTAGCTAGAGTCCTTTGATCAGGATCTATGTCTAAACCTAACTTCTTGTTTAGTTTATATCTACCCACACGTGCCAAATCATACCGCTTAGGATCAAAGAAAAGAGATTCTAATAAGTTCTCAGCACTTTCAACAGTAGGCGGTTCTCCTGGTCTTAATTTCTTATACAATTCTATTAAAGCTTCTTCTCTATTCTCTGTATTATCACGATCAATTGTGTTATGTACTACTTCATGGTCACCAAATAAGTCTATTAATTCGGCATCCGTTCCATAACCTAAAGCCCTAAACAATACTGTAGAAGGAGTCTTTCGAGTACGATCAACTCTAACCGCAATAATATCCTTCTTATCATACTCAAATTCAACCCATGCCCCACGATTAGGAATAATACTAGCATCATAAAGTTGACGCCCATCTTTAGTTCTTTCTTCTGAATAATATACACCTGACGATCTAATTAACTGATTAACTATTACTCTTTCTGCTCCATTAATAATAAAGGTTCCCTTATAAGTCATTAATGGAAAATCTCCCATAAAGACTTCTTGTTCCTTAACTTCTCCAGTCTCTTGGTTAATCAACCTGACTTTAACTTGTAATGGTGCAGCATAAGTTACATCACGATTCTTACTTTCTACCTCGTCATACTTCGGTTCACCTAAAGAATAATTAATAAACTCCAAGACTAGATTCTCTGAAAAATCATGAATCGGTGAAATTTCATTAAACATTTCTAAAAGTCCTGTTTCTAAAAACCACTCATAGGATTGCTTCTGTGTCTCAAGTAAATATGGTACTTCCATCCCATCTTCAATTTTAGCAAAGCTCCTTCTCTTACGTCTAAGAGAGCTTTCCGGTGTGGCCATAAATTAATTCACCCCCGCTATTTTTCTCAGCCTAAAAAATAACAATGACTGATCAATTGGACATTAGTGTCTCATGAACATAAACCTATATTTATAATTTATATTAAATTAATTATTAAGCACAATAGCAATAATATTCTTGACTAATTTTAGCTTTAATATACATTTTAACCTATTAATCTTAATCATTTATATTAATAGTTAATAAATGATATATTAACCGCATTTTATCATTGCCATAACAATTAATAATAGTAACATAATCTTCAAATAATGTCAAGATAAATTTTATAAATTAAGGTAAAAAAGCACTCTGTTAATTAACAGAGTGCTTTTGTCATCTATTATATATCTTTAATTATATTAGCTTAAGTTATAATTACTTAAGTTCTACTGTAGCACCAGCTTCTTCAAGTGTTTCTTTAACTTCTTCTGCTTCTTCTTTTTCAACACCCTCTTTAACAGCGTTAGGAGCTTCATCAACAAGAGCTTTAGCGTCCTTAAGGCCTAAGTCAGTTACCTCTCTTACAGCCTTAATTACTTTAATTTTCTTATCACCAGCAGAAGTAATTACTACATCAAATTCAGTTTGTTCTTCTTCACCACCTGCAGCACCACCAGCAGGAGCACCTGCCATAGCTACTGGAGCAGCAGCAGAAACATCAAACTTTTCTTCTAATTCTTCAACTAATTCAGCTAATTCAAGAACAGACATATTTTCTATAGCTTCCATGATTTCTTCTTTATTCATTATCTTCACCTCCTCATCAGTATTTCTTACAGAGTAAATTTTATTTTAAAGAAGATTAAGATTACTCTCCTTTATCATCTTTAATAGCATTTAAAGCATAAACTAAACTTCTCATTGGATCATTTAAAGCATTGACTAACCCTCTCATAGGCGCCTTCATATTAGCCAATAGCTGAGCAAGCAATGTCTTACGTGGTGGTATATCAGCTAGTGCTTCAATTTGATCTAACCCTAACACTTCACCTTCTAGAAATCCACCTTTAATTTCTAAAGCTTCATGATCATCAGCAAACTCAGATAACACCTTAGCCGGTGCTACTGGATCCTCTTCTGAAAAAGCAATAGCTGTTGGTCCTGTTAAGTATTCATGAACCTCTTCACATCCAGCATTATTTGCTGCTAATCGAGCTAGAGTGTTTTTAACTACTTTATAATCAACGCCAGCTTCTCTTAGCTGAACACGCAATTCAGTAACTTCTGCTACGTCTAAACCACAATAATCAGTTAAAATAGTTGTTTGGGCATTATTAAATTTATCTGTCAATTCTTCTACGATTAATTCCTTTTCTCGCCTTGCCATATCTCCACCTCCCTTTTGCACTAAAAAAAGCCTCCGTAGATAACCGGAGACCTCAAATACTCTGCAATAAGATAAGAAACTAACTATATTAGTAACCAATTAGCCTTTTATCTATCCCCAGCCTCGGTAGGCAGATTTAAGCTTAAAAGAAGCACCTACTATCTACAGCTATTAAATATTCTCTTTTTTAATTCACAAGTTTTTAACTCACAAGTGAGATTATAACATAACTTTTTAGTTAAGTCAATAATTTTCTAAATAATTATTTAGAAAATTAAATTTATTCGATAACATCCCTTGCTGCTTCTGGAGTTACCTTAATACCAGGTCCCATTGTTGAAGAAAGAGTAATATTCAATACATAACGTCCTTTAGCACCAATAGGTCTAGCTCTCATAACCTCATCAAATATTGCTTTAGCATTACCTGCTAAATCTTCTACATCAAATGATGCCTTTCCAATCGGCGCATGTACGTTGCCGTCTTTATCAGCTCTATATTCAATCTTACCAGCTTTAATTTCCTTAATAGCTTTTTCTAAATCAAAAGTTACAGTACCTACTTTAGGGTTTGGCATTAACCCTTGAGGGCCTAAGATTCTACCTAATCTACCTACATCCCCCATCATATCTGGTGTGGCTACTGCAACATCAAAATCTAACCATCCCTCATCAACCTTTTCAATTAAATCATCAGAACCCACCACGTCAGCACCGGCTTCTTCAGCTTCTTTAGCTTTTTCACCTTTAGCAAACACTGCAACCTTAACCTCTTGTCCAGTTCCATTAGGAAGTACAAGAGCTCCTCTTAATTGTTGATCATTCTTATTAGTGTCAATACCTAATTTCATTGCTAATTCAATAGTCTCATCAAAATTAGCAGTTGCAGTCTCTTTAGTTAGTTCTAATGCATCCTTAAGTACGTATGTCTTGTCACGATCTACTTTATCTAAAGAATCTTCATATCTATTTGACATTTATATTTCCTCCTTTGTGGTATTCGGATTATCCTCCCACAAGTTAA
Organism: Selenihalanaerobacter shriftii; assembly: GCF_900167185.1. NCBI lineage: Bacteria > Bacillati > Bacillota > Clostridia > Halanaerobiales > Halobacteroidaceae > Selenihalanaerobacter > Selenihalanaerobacter shriftii. Next base: position 1,921 of record NZ_FUWM01000035.1, on the reverse strand, counting down.
ATATTAATTAATCTTCTACTACAATCCCCATACTACGAGCAGTTCCTGCAATCATACTCATTGCTGCTTCTACACTAGCAGCATTTAAGTCTTCCTTCTTTGTTTCAGCAATTTCCTTTAAATCGTCTTTTGTAACAGTTGCCACTTTATTAGCCTTTGGCTCTCCTGAAGCTGTCTCAATCCCAGCCGCTTTCTTTAATAAATCTGCAGCAGGTGGAGATTTTGTAATGAATTCAAAAGAACGATCAGCATAAACAGTAATTTCTACTGGAATAATATTACCAGCTTTATCAGCAGTTTTAGCATTAAAAGCTTTACAAAATTCCATAATATTAACTCCGTGCTGTCCTAAAGCTGGACCAACCGGAGGAGCTGGATTAGCTTGACCAGCAGGAATCTGTAAACTAATTTTACCTATAACTTCTTTTGCCATATCTAATTACACCTCCTTAAACTTCTTCCACTTGATGAAAGTCTAGTTCTACTGGGGTTTTACGCCCAAACATTGAAACCATAACGGTTAATTTGCCTTTATCTAGATCCATTTCTTCAATATCTCCTACAAAATTATCAAAAGGACCATCAATAACTTTTACTTCATCTCCAACTTTTAGATCTGTCTCTATTTTCGGTTGTTCTACCCCCATCTGACTTAAAATAGAATTAACCTCTGCATCAGATACTGGAATTGGTTTAGTTCCTGAACTAGCAAACCCGATCACCCCTGGAGTATTCCGAACTACATACCAAGAATCATCGTCCATAACCATTTCAATCAAAACATAACCTGGAAAAAATTTCTCCTTTGATACGGTCTTTTTCCCATTTTTAACCTTAACTTTATCTTTAGCCGGAATTAGGATATTAAATATCTTTTCGTCCATACCAGTCGTCGTAATTCTTTTTTCTAAATTAGATTTGACTTTGTCTTCATGACCTGAATAAGTGTGTATAGCGTACCATTCTTTTCTCTCATTCATAATATAAGGCAGCCCTAAATTAGGACTTCACCTCCCTTAATTAAGAATCAACGGAGTAATTACCTTTGTGAAGAGTAGATCTACTCCTCCAATAAAAATGGCTACAAGCAATACAGTAACAATTACCACTGCTGTATAAGAAAGTAAAACCTCTTGATTAGGCCAGTTTACTTTCTTAAGCTCCGCTTTAACCTCTCGCAAGAACCTTTTAATCTTATCAATTGTACCTTTTTCAGCCATTATTTCACATCCTTATAATTCTAATTGAATCTTTTATGTTTGAATTACTTAGTTTCCTTATGAACAGTATGCTTCCCACAATACTTACAATGTTTTTTTAATTCTACCCGATCACGAGTATTAGACTTATTTTTAGTACTAGAATAGTTACGTTGATTACATTCTGTACACGCTAATGTAATGATTTCTCTCATAAATGCCACCTCCTCAAACCTAAACAAAACGAAAACGCTTCAGTTCACACCTTACTTACTGTATCATATTTTAAGCAAAAAGTCAATATAGTTCTTGAATTTAAACATCTCAGACAAGCAACTAAAAAGCAGGTAGTTAATCTACCCACTTTTTAGTATATTTCTTTAATCTTATTTTATTCAATAATTCCAGTAATAACTCCAGCACCTACAGTCTTTCCACCTTCACGAATCGCAAATCTTAATCCTGCTTCCATTGCAATTGGAGTAATTAATTCTACTTCCATTTCAATGTTGTCTCCAGGCATTACCATATCTACACCTTCTGGTAAATTAATATCTCCTGTTACGTCTGTAGTTCTGAAATAAAACTGTGGTCTATATCCATCAAAGAATGGAGTATGTCTTCCACCTTCATCTTTACCTAATACATATACTTCTGCATTAAACTTAGTATGTGGAGTAATACTTCCAGGCTCTGCTAATACTTGACCTCTTTCAATGTCT
>NZ_FUWM01000034.1 GCF_900167185.1 Selenihalanaerobacter shriftii | reverse complement strand
TAAAGTTTATCAAGAAAAATATCAATCTTTTGCGGTTGCTTTTTTCAAGCGACAATTACTATCTTAACATCTCAAACAAATTATGTCAAGTCATAATTTCAAATAATAACTCAAAGTTTGTCGTTTTTCTCAAGCGACAGTTAATAGTGTAACAAACTACTTGAAAGATGTCAAGAAAAAAACACATAGATTTATTTTATCTTAATTAAAAATACTTATATATAAATAGTAGAGACTAAGTAAAAATTATTACAACCTATTAAAAAAGTAGTGTGCTTTAATTAAAATCAAAAGCACACTACTAATAATGTAGTATAAACATATATCATTTAAATTATTACTGTCTAATCTTAGCTCCTACTTTTGAATCTAACTTATTCTCTATCTTTATTTGTAATTCATTAAGCTCTTCATCAGTTAAAGTTCTATCTTTAGCTCGATAAATCAATGAATAAGCTAAACTTTTATATCCTGCTTCTACTTGTTCTCCTTGATATACATCGAATAGTTCTATTTCCTCTAATAATTCACCTGCTAACCCTTTAATAATATCTTCAATCTGTTGTGATGTAACTTCTCCTTTAACTACTAATGCAATGTCACGAGTAGATGCTGGATACTTCGGTAATTCATCATAAATAACATCATCACTGGCATGCTTTACTATAACCTCAAATTCTAATTCAAATAGAGTTGTTCTAGATAAAAGATCATATTCTTCAATCACATCAGGATGTAATTCACCTAAAAACCCAGCTTTTTCTCCTTTAATCATAACTTCTGCTGTTCTTCCTGGATGAAAGCTTGGATGTTGACTACTAATAAATTCATAATCAGCAATTCCTAATTCCTCTAAATACCTCTCCACTTTACCTTTTGCAGTAAAGAAATTAGCAGCATCTAAGTTCCACATATCATTATCTTGTTTCTTCATTATTGCACCAGATAATAATAATCTTTCTTCTGGTAATTCCGTTTCTTTCGGCGTAAAGACCCTACTCAATTCAAAAGCTTCCATATTTTCTATATTGCGATTAACATTTCTATTCAATACTTCTAATAGATTTGGGATTAATGTTGTCCTCATTACTTCATGTTCAGCACTTAAAGGATTATTTAATTTTACAGTATCTCTTAAGCTACTATCTGTAGGTAATTTTATTTGATCAAATACTTTTTGATTAGTAAAACTAAATGTCTGAATTTCAAACAAGCCTAGACTTGTTAAAATATCTAAAGTCTTATCTTCTATTGACTGTCTCCAAGTCTTTTTACCTTGTAGAATTTTTCCTGAAGGTGATGTTACTTCTATCTTATCATATCCGTACATACGAGCAATCTCTTCTACTAAGTCAGCTTCTCGACTTATATCACCTCTAAAGGTAGGTATTTTAACTATATATTTAGAATCTTTTTCTTCAATACCAAACTCTAATTTTTCTAATAAATTCACCATTTCTTCTGAAGAAATCTCAGTTCCTAATAACTTATTAATTCTGTCGGTTCTTAATTCTAACTTTAATGGTGCTACTGGTTCAGGATAAGCATCAATAACTCCTTTAGCTACTTTTCCTCCACCTAATTCTAAAATTAATTCAATCGCTTGCTTACTAGCTAAATTAGTACCATTAATATCTACACCACGTTCAAATCTATGTGATGAATCACTATGTAACCCTAACTTTTTAGCTGTTTTTCTAATACTAATTGGATTAAAACTAGCTGACTCAAGCAAAATATTAGTTGTCTTAGTTGTTACTTCACTATTAGCTCCACCCATTACTCCTGCAACACAAACAGGTTTTTGGGCATCAGCAATAACCAACATATCTTCATCTAATTCTCTTTCTTCGTCATCAAGTGTTATTAATTTTTCCCCAGCTTTAGCTCTACGAACTACAATTCTATTTTCAGCTAATTTATCATAATCAAATGCATGTAATGGCTGGCCAAACTCCATTAACACATAATTAGTAATATCCACTATGTTATTAATTGGTCTAATTCCTATAGCTCTCAATCGTTTTTGTAACCATAAAGGAGATTCCTTTACTTCTACATTTTTAATTACTCTTGCTGTATATCTAGGACATAGATCTTCATCTTCTACATTAATACTTGTTAATTCAGAAACTTCAAGTCCTTTAGCCTCAAATTTAGGTTCAGGCAGTTTTAATTCATTTCCAGTCATTGCTGCTACTTCTCGGGCTACTCCTATCATACTTAAACAATCAGCGTAATTAGGAGTTAAATCTAATTCAAGAATAAAGTCATTTAATTTTAAAGCATTTATAAACTTACTTCCTATTTCTAAACTTTGATCTAAAATCATCAAACCTTCAGCTCTGTCTTCTTGTAATCCTAACTCATCGGCAGAGCAAAGCATCCCTCGAGATTTTACTCCTCTTAAATCTACCTCATTGATTTCCATACCATTTGGCAATTGAGTCCCTACTGGAGCTACTGGTACTTTATCGCCACTCTCCATATTATTAGCACCACAGACTATCTCTTCTTCTGTAGTTCCTAAATCTACTTGACAAATCGATAACTTGTCGGCGTTAGGATGTTTATTAATCTCTAAAATTTTACCGATTATTACATCTTCTAATCCCTCACCTTGATAAACTATCTTATCAACTTCTAAACCAGCTAAAGTTAATTTTTCTGCTAAATCTTGAGGACTATAATCAAAATCTATATATTCTTGTAACCATTTATATGAAACATTCATTACTATTTTACCTCCTTAAATATATTGATGTTACAATTAAAATTCATTTAAAACTGTTCTAAAAATCTTTTATCGTTTTCATAGAATAAACGAATATCGGTAACTCCATACTTTAACATAGCAATTCTTTCTACTCCCATTCCAAAAGCAAAACCACTTACCTTCTCTGGGTCTAAACCTGACATTTCTAAAACCCTAGGATGTACCATACCAGAACCCAGTATCTCTAACCAACCAGTATGAGAACAAGTACTACATCCTTCTCCTTCACATATTGCACAAGAAACATCTACTTCAGCACTAGGTTCAGTAAATGGAAAATAACTAGGTCTAAATCTTACATCTCTATTTTCACCAAATAACTCCTTTACTACTTTAATTAGAATACCTTTCAAATCACTAAATGAAACATTCTCACCTATCATTAATCCCTCTACTTGATGAAAGACTGGAGAGTGATTAGCATCTACTTCATCTACTCGATAAACCCGCCCAGGAGCAATAATTCGAATCGGAACTTCGCTTTCTTCCATAGTTCTTACTTGTACCGGCGAAGTGTGAGTTCTCAATAAAACTTCTTCAGAAATATAGAAAGAATCCTGCATATCCCGCGCTGGATGACTTTTAGGAATATTTAAAGCTTCAAAATTATAGTAATCCTTTTCGATTTCAGGACCTTCAGCTATTTTAAACCCTAACCCAAGAAAGATCTCTTTTATTTCGTTAAAGGTTTGAGTTAAAGGATGTTTACTACCTAAATCTGTTTGTTTTCCAGGTAATGTTACATCTATTTGTTCCGTTTGCAATTTTTCTTCTTTAAGGACTTCCTTCAATTCAGTATTTCTTTTGGCAATTAATCCTTCTAATTTGCCCTTGATTTGATTTGATAACTTACCAACCACTGGCCGTTGTTCAGAAGGTAAACTACCTATATTTTTAAGAATCTCAGTTATCTCTCCTTTTTTTCCTAAATATTTAATTCGAACCTGTTCTAAATCTTCTAAATCAACTGCTTCTTCCACATCATTAATGGCTGCTTGCTCAATTTCTTTTAACTTTTCCTCCATTTTCATATCCTCCTTATATAATAATAAATTTTAAGCTATAAATAAAAATCATGAGTACTATATATAAATTTAAATTATAACTCATAATTTAATCCCTAAATATAAAAAAGGCCCTCTCATCCTATTTAGGGACGAGAGAGCCGCGGTACCACCCTACTTACTCTAGCTAATTTAATGAAAATCAATTAGATATTAACTCTTACTTCCATTTAACGGTGGGAAACCGATTCGACCTACTATCTTTCAATCGAATAGCTCCAGAGCGAAACTTCATCTAATATATCTTTAAAGACACTCTCAATCAATAGTACCTTCTCCCTGTAAAGACTGACACTAGATTACTACACTCTTTCTTAGCCTGTATCTCTTATTAAATTATTTACTGCTTAGTATAATTAAAGAGTTCCATAAGCAGTACCTATAAGAATCCTATAAGCCAAATACGCCTGAATAGAGCCTGTCTGTTCAAAAAGCTTCCAGAACAAATCTGCGGTCACCACTAAAGACCACACCCTTTCAAGGAATTTTATTAATCATATCTGTTAAAATAGATTATATCATAACTGTTAAACCTTTACAAGTCATTCTCCACTTTTCTTTCGCTGCCTTACTACTTCATAAAGCATTACTCCAGTAGCAATAGCTACATTTAGAGAATCTATCCCTGAATTCAATGGAATTTTCACTTTATGATCTACCAAATCCAAGACCTCATTCCGTATTCCTGAACCTTCATTCCCAACTACTAAAGCTGTTGGTTTTCGATAATCTAAATCATAATAGTAATCATTAGTGGTAATCTCACCTGCTACTACCTGAATATCTTCTGTCTGTAATACCTCTTTGATATTTTCTGGCCGATCTAAGTTAAAAATTGGTAACCTAAATATTGAACCCATAGTAGCTCTAATATTCTTCAAATTATAAATATCGACTGTTCCTTTCAATATAAAAATTCCATCAACTCCAGCCCCATCAGCAGTTCTCATAATTGTACCTAAGTTTCCAGGATCCTGAACTTGGTCTATAATCAAAAAGAAATCATTATCATCTGCTAAAAATTCATTTAATTCAAATTCAGGCTGATTAACTATGGCTATAATTCCTTGTGGAGTTTCAGTGTCGGCTATATCCTTTAATAAAGAATCTGTAATCTGAATCACTTCTGTTTGCGATTTTAGTCGATTAATTAATTCTTTATTACTCTGCCTATCTAAAAATTGATCTGAATAAAAGACTTGATAGATATCTACATTTTCTTTTAAAGCCTCAGTGATAATCCGACTACCTTCCAATAAAAACTTCTTATGTTTACGACGATACTTTTTCCTATATAATGATCTTAAAAATTTTACTTTTGAATTCTGAGCACTAGAAATTATTCCAGACATCAAACCCCCCCTAACTACTAAAACGACGTAATTTTTCTAAACTTTTATTATTACCGATTACTATTAATACATCTCCCATTCTTATTATTTTCTCTGCTTCAGGAGTAATCTCTAATCCTTCTCTTGTTTTAATTGCCATTACATTAACTCCAAATTTACTCCTTAATTCTAGATCAGCCAAACTATTACCATCCATCTTCTTAGTCGCCTTTATCTCTATAATACTATAATCTGGCGCAAATTCAATATAATCCAGCATATTAGATGAAATTAAATTATTGGCTATCCTAGTTCCCATATCTCTTTCTGGATAAACTATCTTATCAGCTCCTACTTTACTCAATACTTTACCATGTAATCTATCTTGAGCCTTAACTACTACATGTTTAACTCCTAATTCTTTTAATATTAAGGTAGCTAAAATATTGGCGTGTATATCCTCACCAATACTAACTATTGCTACATCAAAATTACTAACCCCCAAAGTTTTAAGAGAATTTTCATCTGTAGCATCAACTTGTACTGTATGGGTAACTATATTAGATATCTCTTGTACTTTACTTTCAGCTCTATCAATAGCTAAAACATCATAACCTTTTTCAGAAAGAGTTTTGGCTACACTAGAACCAAATCTTCCTAATCCAATTACTATAAATTGTTTCATCTTATTGCCTCCCTGTTAACATACTAACCGATTAGCACCTTTTCTTCTGGATATTTAATCTTACCTTTCTGTTCCTTTTCACCAATAGCTGTTGCCATAGTTAAAGGACCTACTCTTCCTAAAAACATGGTGAGAACAATTATTATTTTACCTATAGTACTTAAAGATCCGGTAATTCCCGTTGATAGTCCTACTGTTCCATAGGCAGAAACTGCTTCAAAAAAAACTTGCAAAAAATTAGCTGTTTCAGTAATAGTTAAAATCATAGTTATAAATATAACCCAACCCAAAGAAATGATAGTAACAGCTAATGCTTTATAAACTATATCTCGAGCTAAATTTCTTTTAAATAATATAACTTCATCTTCTCCCCGCACTAAATTAGCTACTACTGCTATTAAGGTTCCAGCTGTAGTTGTTTTTAATCCTCCACCAGTGGAACCTGGTGAAGCTCCAATAAACATTAAAATTATAGTAAAAAAGAGACTAGCACTTCGCATCTTTCCAGTAGCTATGGAATTAAAACCAGCTGTTCGCGGTGTTACTCCTTGAAAATAAGCTCCTAACAACTTCCCCTTCAATGATAAATTCTTTAAAGTAGCTGGATTCGAATATTCTAAAATAAAGATAACGACCGTACCTAACAAAATTAAAGTAATAGTCGTTACCAATACCAATTTAGTATTTAAAGAAAAACGTTCAAACTTTCTATAACGATATAAATCAGCAATTACTGCAAAACCAATTCCACCTATGATAAATAGACTAGTGATCACCATATTCACATAAAAATCACTCGTAAAATTGGCTAAGCTATTTCCAAATAAATCAAAACCAGCATTACAAAAGGCTGAAATAGAGTGGAATATTGAATAAAATATAGCTTGCGGTACAGGATATTTATATATTAACTTAAAGAAAAGCAAGACTGCTCCTATAAATTCAATTCCTAATGTTAACAAGGTTACATATCTAACTAATCTAATTAAACCAGCTAGATCAAAATGATTGAGCTCTTCTTGTAAAATTCTTCTTTCACTTAAATTAATTTTCTTCCCTAATAATAGAGCAAAGAGTGTAGAAGTAGTCATAAAACCTAATCCACCAATTTGAATTAATAATAAAATGACCATTTGACCAAAGAATGTAAAATATGTACTAGTATTCACCACAATTAACCCAGTCACTGCTGTCGCAGAAGTCGCAGTAAAAAGAGAATCTATTAAACTTAACCCTTGTTGATTTACAGTAGCAATCGGCAAACTCAACAAAAGAGTTCCTATTGAAATTACAATAATATAACCTAATACTAAAAACTGTGCTGGTGATAATGACTTAGCTCCTAAAGTAATAATTCCCACCTCCAAAGTTAATATATCATAATATAATATCTCCACTCTGGGAGATCATTATAACTTAGGGTAAGAATTATTTAGATAATAGATCAATTATTCTTACTAAGCACCTTCATATCTTTAAATAATTTAGCTATGGCAAAGAAAATAACAAAAAATTCTAATCTTCCTAAAAACATACCTATAATTTCTGTCCATAAAATAGTTACTGGAGCATCTGGACCAGTAATTCCTATTGATAAACCAACAGTTCCTAAAGAAGAAGCAAATTCAAACATAGCCTTAGATAATGAATAACCATGAGCTAAATAAATTAAAACACCGATAAAATAAGTTACCATATAAATAAATATATAATTGGCGATTTGACGAATATACTTTTCTTTTATATAAGCTTTGCTATCTCCATGCCAAATATAATTATCAACAATAACATTTTCAGGTAAAAAATAGGTCTTTAATTGCCAGATAAACGATTTAAACATTAAGTAAATCCTATATAACTTAATACCACCTGCTGTTGAGCCAGTTCCACCACCAATCCACATTAAAAGAACTAAGGCTAAAACCCCAAACTGATTCCAATTAGTGAAAACATCCAATGAATAACCCGTAGTAGAAAGAGCAGAAACAACTTCAAAGATTCCTCTTCTAAATGCCGTAGGTAAACTACTATAGATTTCTGTCATAGAAAAATAAGTAACTATAGGAGCAAACAAAGCAATTAAAAAGAATAATAATCTAATCTCCCCATTCCTAAAAAAAGTCTTAATTTTTCCTCTTAACAGAGTAAAATGAGTGGCAAAATTAATTGTTCCTAAAATCATCAATATAATAGTTATTAATTCCATTGGTAAACTATTCCAATGACCGATACTATTTACCTTAGTAGAAAAACCTCCTGTTGATAATGCTGCTATTGAATGATTAATAGCATCAAATGGAGTCATCCCTATTAATATATACAACAATACTCCACCAGTAATATAACCTAAATAGATTAACATGATTGCTTTAGTGGAACGTTTAACATGAGGTAAAAGTTTATCACTCCGCCCTTCAGCATTATATAGTCCAAAACCATAAGGATGTAAAACTGAAGATAACATTACAACTACTAATCCAACCCCACCAAAGAATTGCATAATACTACGCCACAATAAGAAAACATGTGGCGCTTTAGTAACATCAACAACAGATAATCCTGTTGTTGTCCAACCGCTTGTTGCCTCAAAGACAGCTTGAGTTATATTTAAATCTCCTGCAATAACAAAAGGAGCTGCTGAAGCTCCAATAGCTATAATCCAGGAAATTAAGACAATAATTCCACCTTCTTTTAATGAAAGAGTAACTTTTTTTTCATAAGGAATAAGTTTCCAAGCCAAGAAACCAACTATTAAAGAAATAACTGAAGGAATTAAAAAATCAGTCAAATAAACTATTTCTTCTGGATAAAAAAATAGAATTAATAAAGGTAACAATAAAAAAGTTCCAATTCCTATAGTTAAGGCTCCAATATATTTAATTAATAATTTATAACGTTCTTTAAGTAAGCGTTTATATCTCATCTTTCTCCCTCATTTTCATGCCCTAATAGAACTTTAAATACTTCTGCTTGGTTTTGTGGTAACGCAATAACTATCACTTTATCTCCTTCTAACAATCGGGTGTTACCTCTAGGAATAATCACTTCATTCTTCCTAATGATAGACCCTAGTACCGAATCATAAGGCAACCCTACTTCACTCAAATCCTTACCTAAAACAGGTGAGTCTTCTGTTAAAACAACTTGAGTAACTGTTACTTTTCCTTCTTCAATAGGGAAAAGATTTGTCACATCATCTACTGTTACCTGTTGTTCAATCAACGAAGCGATGATTGACGTAGTACTAACTACTTTAGTAACTCCTAATTTTTGAAAAACCCATTCGTTAGTTGGATTATTAACTACAGCAAAAGTTTTAGGAACTTGAAATTTCTGTTCTGCTAACTGGCAAATAAATAAATTATCAGGATCATTAGGAGTTAAGGCTACTACCGCATCAGATCGTAAAGCACCTGCATCTTCTAAAAAATAAGGATCAGATCCATCCCCATGAATAATAGTAGCTTTTAATTGTTTAGCCAAAATTTCACAATAATCTTGATCTTTATTTATAATTGCAACCTCATAACCTTTAGAAAGAAAAGTTTTAGCCAAAAAATAGACTACTTTCCCTCCTCCAATAAGTATTACTTTCATGATATTGCCCCCTCATCTTACTATCTAGTAATCACTTTTTCAAATTCAACTACTGATAAAGTAGTAGGACAGATTGTGTCAATTCCTAATTGATTATAAATCTCCTCTCTTCTAGGAGCAAAAACTCTAGCTACTACTTCAGGAACTTCAAAGATTTCTTTAGCAATTTGGGCAATCATAGAATTCACATTATCATCAGTAGTAGTAACAGTCACTACATCCGCCTGCTCTATTTTACCTTGTTTTAAGATTTCAAGTTCTGTTGCATCTCCTAGTAGATTAAAACCAGTAAATTCTGCTGATAAATTGTTAAAAGCTTCTTCTCTATTATCAATTACTACTACATCATTTCCTTCTTTAGAAAGAGAATTAGCTAAATGAGAACCAGCTTTACCACAACCGACAATTAAGATATACATATACTCATCACCCTTTACTTTAACAGATTAACATTATTTTGCATCTATTCAGCTTCTTCTTCATCATCCGCAGTCTCTCCCAGATTGATATCTCTCATACTATAGTCAAATTTACCTGTTCTTTCTAGATTATCCTGTGCTGGTTTATGAGTAGGATCTAAGGCTAAAGCAGCTCGATACTGTTTTTGGGCTTCATTGATTTTACCTTCTATCTCTAATAAGACTCCTAATAAATTGAATGGTTCTGGTTTAGTAGCATCTAAACTAATAGCTTCCTTCAAGTATTTCATTGCCTTATCATATTTGCGATTAGTAATACAAGATTTAGCAAATTCAACATAAGAATTGAAATCAGTCAATTCTTCTTCTTGTAATTCCTGTCTATCTAATACACGATCTACTATTTCCCGAATCTCTGTTGGTGAAAAAGGTTTCCTTAAATAATCACAAGCTCCCAATTTCATACTTTTTACTGCTGTTTCAATAGTACCATATGCAGTAATCATTATTACATCAGCCTTACTGTTAATCTCTTTTAATTTACCTAAAGTCTCCATTCCATCCATCCCTGGCATTTTCATATCCAAAAGAACTAAGTCATAATTATTCTTTTTAAATTTTCGAACTCCATCTTCACCATTAACCGCTGTTTCTACTTCATACTGATCAGTCTGTAAACACTGTCTTAAAGTATTACGAATATTTTTTTCATCATCAATAATTAAAATCTTTTTTACCATTTTTATCACCTCATTAAAGATTTTTTCTAATTAAGTGCTTCAATATTATCTTTAATCTTAGATAATAATTCTTTAGGTTCAAACGGCTTAACTAGATAATCATTGGCACCTAATTTCATAGCCTTTTTAATATCTTCTTCTTCAGCTTTAGCACTTAACATAACTATAGGAAGTTTCTTTGTTCGTTCATCTTGGCGTAAAGCTTCACAGACTAAATAACCATTCATCTTAGGAATTAAGATATCTAATAATATTAAATCTGGTTTATAATTAAATGCTGTATCTATGGCCGTTAAACCATCTTTAACTACTAATACATCATAACCAGCACCTTCTAAACACATCTTAGTTGCCAAAATTATATTTTTTTCATCTTCTACCAATAAAATCTGACTCACTATTTGCCCCTCCTAATCAGCGAGTAATAGGGTAAAGGTAAAAGTACTACCTTCATTTAATTCACTATCCACCCAAATCTTACCGCCATGTGCCTCAACGATCTCCTTAACTATAGCTAAACCTAACCCTGTCCCGCTAACATCAATAGCATCTTCACCTTTAACTCTCACAAATTTATCGAAAATCTTATTTCTATATTCTTCAGGAATACCGATCCCTGTATCTGCAACTGATACATATACTCTATTACCCTTTTTAGCCGCACTTACTTCTATATCCCCTTCACCTTCTGTATATCGTAAAGCATTACCTACTAAATTACTTAAAACCCATGTTATCTTATTTGGGTCTGCTTTAACTAATGGCAATTCTTCAGGAATACTTTCAAGAAGATTAATATTTTGTTCTGTAGCTTGCTTCTCAAGTGGTCTAATTGAAGCCTTCACTAAGTCAACTAAATTCACCTTATCTAATTCAAATTGAATCTTACCGGATTCAATCTTAGATAAATCTAATAAATCATCTACTAAATCCATTAAGCGCTTACAATCCTCATGGGCTGCATCTAATAATTCTTCTTGATCTTCATTTATGTTTCCAGGAGTCTCTTCGAGCAATAGACTAAGCCCCATATTCATAGAAGTCAATGGAGTTCTAAATTCATGTGAGACTGTAGAAACAAAATCAGACTTTAAATCATCCACTTCTTTAAGATGAGTAATATCATCTAAAAATGTAATCACCCTGGATACTTCCCTTTCTTTACCCAATACTGGAGTCACCATCAATCTATAATAATGTTCTTTGTTCTGATAATCCAACTGTAAAACCTTCTCTTGCTGTCTTGATGCCTCAGATTGATTATCTTCAATTATTCTTTCGATTTCTTTAAATATATCTTCTTCTTTAATAACTTCTAGAAAATGTTTGTTGATGACTTCGCTCTCTCTAATACCAAATAATTCTTCTGCAATTGGATTTAATAAAACTATTCTATGCTCTTTATCAGTAACTACAATAGGACTATTAATACTCTTAACAATGGCTTCCGATTTATTCTTTTCAGCTACTAATTTACTAACATTCATTTCTTCATATTCTTTTAATCTTTGGGTCATTTGATTAAATTCAGTAGCCAATTCTCCAATTTCATCATTAGATTTTACTTCAATCTCTTGGTTTAAATCACCTTGGCCAACCTTTTCTACAGTTTCTGTTAACTTTTTAGTCGGTTTAATAATTAAATTTGAAATATAAATTCCAAATACTAAAGCTAACACAATAGCTAAGATCGAAACCAATGCTGTAGAATAAACAGCATCTTTAGCATTATTATTAGCCCTTTCTTGGGCAGTAACCATAGCATTTTGATTAACATCTAATAACCGCTCACATATCTTTTTAATTTGATTAAACTGCGGCATCCCTTGGCTTAAATAAAAATCTTTCGCTAAGTTCTGATTCTGTCTAGACCTATCCCTTAATTGATTAAAATTCTGTAAGTATTTCGTAAACTCTTTATCAATCTTATCTAAAATCTCTCTTTCTTCTTCAATAGTTATATTATCCTCAGCTCTAGAGAACCATTTTAAGAAATCCTTCTCATTATTCCTAAAGAGTTTGAGGCCTTTTTCTTCCTTCCCAAATAGATATAAAAGTTCCGCACTATCTTGACGTTCTAATGAACCAATCATATTTTCAGCTGCAATTACACTACGATAATTTTCGACCATAATGTCATTGATAGCATTACTTAAGCCTAAAAAATTATTAATTGACCAGAATGCTACTCCAGTAATAATTAAGATTAAGATTAAGTATCCAGCTAAAATTTTAGCTTTTAAAGTGTTAAACATAATCTTCCTCCTATATTGAACTATTCCTATTCTTATCTAAAGATTAATTTAATATTCTCTTAATTTATCTAACCTCTCCTCTTCTCCCATTACTACTAAAATATCTCTAGATTCAACCTTATCATCAGCCTCAGGAGTAACATTAATTTCTTTACCTTTTTTAATTGCTATTACATTGACTCCAAACTTACTCCTTAATTCTAATTCTTGTAATGTCTTTCCTACTAGATTATTAGTAGCTAATATTTCAATGATACTGTAATCTGGTGCTAATTCTATATAATCTAAGACATTAGAAGTAACTAAATTATGGGCAACCCGTGTTCCCATATCACGTTCTGGATAGACTATTTTATCAGCGCCAATCTTACTTAGAACTTTTCCATGTAAATTATCTTGAGCTTTAACAACAACATACTCTACTCCTAATTCCTTTAAAATTAAAGCAGCTAAGACATTCGAATGAACATTATCACCAATACTGACTACTGCTACATCAAAATTATTAACACCTAAAGTCTTTAATGCATCTTCATCAGTAGCATCGGCTTGTACAGCGTGAGTTACTATATTACTGATCTCCTGCACAGGTTCTTCCTCTAAATCAATGGCTAAAACATCATGTCCTTTTTCTGCTAAAGTAGTTGCCACACTACTTCCAAAACGTCCTAACCCTATTACAATAAACTGCTTCATTATATCCCCTCCAAAACTAAAACTTATTAACCAACCAAGATCTTTTCTTCTGGATATCTAATATTAGCTGTTTCTTCTTTACGGCCAATAGCTAAAGCTAAAGTTAATGGACCAACTCGACCTGCAAACATAGTAATTGTAATTAATAATTTACCTATTACTGATAATTCACCGGTTACACCTGTAGATAATCCCACAGTACCAAAAGCAGAAACTGTCTCAAAAAACAGATCTAAAAATTTCATATTCTCTGTTATAGTTAAGACCATAGTCACTGCTACTATTAATAATAATGAAATCATAATTATAGATAATGCTTTAAAGATAACCTCTTTAGCTAATCGTCGTTTAAATAGTTCTACATCACTTCTCCCAGTTACCATAGCATAAACTACTGCAAATAAAGCTCCAAAAGTAGTTGTCTTAACTCCACCTCCAGTAGAACCTGGGGACGCACCAATAAACATTAAAATAATTACAAAGAATAATGTAGAACTTTTTAATGCCCCTGTTGGTACAGTATTAAATCCAGCTGTTCGTGGGGTTATAGATAAGAAATAAGACGCCAATGCTTTCTTCCCAAACGAAAGTCCTCCCATGGTTTCTGGATTAGAATACTCTAAAAAGAAAAATACTACTGTTCCAATCACAATTAAAAATGCAGTCACACTTAAAACTAATTTAGTCTGTAATGAATAATCTTTAAATTTACGTTTGCCACTATATAATTCAGCAATTACAGCAAAACCGATCCCACCTAAGATGATTAGCGTAGTAATTACTAAGTTAATAGTAATGTCTCCAGTAAAACCTTCTAAACTATTTCCAAATAAATCAAAACCAGCATTATTAAAAGCAGAAATTGCATGAAAAACTGATAAATATAAAGCCTTACCTAAAGAATATTCCTGAATTAATCTTGTAAATAAGATTAAAGCTCCTGTCCCCTCAATCATAAAAGTAACTAACAAAACATATCTAACTAAACGAATAAGTCCTGATAACTGAAATTGATCTAAATCTGCCTGAATAATTAGACGTTCTTTTAAAGTAATTTTCTTTCCAACTAAAAACGCAAATAGAGTTGACATAGTCATAATTCCTAAACCACCAATTTGAATTAAGACCATAATTACTACCTGCCCAAAAATTGAAAAGAAGATACTAGTATTTTCTACAATTAACCCAGTTACAGCTGTAGCTGAAGTAGCAGTAAATAATGCATCAATAAAAGGCATACTCTTTCCACTAGCAGTAGCAATCGGTAATGAAAGCAAGATAGCACCGATCAAAATAATTACTAAGTAACCTAGGGAAAGAATCTGAGCTGGAGTTAAATTATTAAGATCAAATCTTTCATTTGGTCTCATATTTCCAATCCTTTCTAATTTAAATTAGACATAGAAAAACCACAGGAACACCTACCTGTGGATTATTTGGTCTTCCTCCTTCTACGCTTACGAGGTTAGCTGTCGGGTTCGGGTTGAAAGAGTAACCCTACATACCTCCATCCTTTATATTAGTAACATTGAAGATATGATTCACCCCAAAAAAAATTGGGTCCCCCATTTCCAAAATGGAATTAAGCGCTTTAACTATCTTAAATTGTTGATTATATTATACTATAACTTTTAAAGTATGTAAAGTTAAAAAAAGCATGAGAATAATTCTCATGCTTTTTAAATACTTAAATATTCTCTTTAGCTAATTCAACCAAATCAGCAAAAGAATCATCATCATTAACTGCTAATTCAGCTAACATCTTACGATTAATATCAACATCAGCTTGCTTAAGACCATGGATAAATCTACTGTAAGAAAGTCCATGTTTTCTAGCAGCTGCATTAATTCGAGTAATCCATAGTTTTCTGAAGTTTCGCTTTTTCTGCTTTCTATCTCTATAAGCATAATGTAATGACTTCAATACCTGTTCTTTAGCAGGTCTATATAGCTTACTCTTAGATCCAAAGTATCCTTTAGCTAATTTTAAAATACGCTTTCTTTTTTTAAGTCGTCTATTACCTCGTTTAACGCGTGGCATCATAAATCCCTCCTTTGTCTAAAACAATTCATGTAATGTTAATAAGAATTTGATTATTCATATGGTAATAATTCATCTAATCTCTTTTGATCAGATTTATCAACTACAGCGTCCTTGCTTAAATTTCTCTTCTTCTTACTAGATTTTTTAGTTAGAAGATGATTCTTGAAAGCTTTTTTACGCTTGTACTTACCTTTAGATGTCTTCTTAAATCTCTTCTTAGCGCCTTTATGAGTCTTCATTTTAGGCATGGATTTATTTCCTCCTTCTAATAATTAGATATAATATATAATTATTAATTACTTATCACTTTCAGGTGTTAAGATCATTATCATATTACGGCCTTCCATGTTAGGCTTACTTTCCATCTTGGCTTTATCTCCCAATTCAGCATAGAAATCTTCCATAAGATCATATCCTAATTCCTTATGAGTGATCTCTCTACCTCTAAATTTAATCTTAACTTTAACCTTATCTTTATTATCTAAAAATCTTTCTGCCATGTCTAATTTCACATTAAAATCATGTTCTTCAATTTTAACGCTCATTTGTACTTCTTTAACATTCATGACATTTTGATTCTTCTTAGCTTCTTTAGCCTTTTTAGCTTGTTCATATTTATATTTACCATAATCAAGGATTCTACAAACTGGTGGGTTAGCATTAGGAGCTACCTGTACCAAATCTAATCCTCTTTCTTTAGCTAAATTTAGTCCTTTCTTCAACGGCATAATACCTATCTGATCGCCTTCATTACCAATTACCCTAACCTCTCTAGCCTTGATTCTTTCATTCACTCTTAAATCTTTACTAATTTTATACACCTCCTGATTTTTTAGAACCAAAACAACAAAACTAAAAAATTAATAAACGGGTAATCTATTAGACATAGACCACCCGCAAAATTTATCAAAATACTTCTCCAAATAAAATTATCCAGAGATTTATTAACCTAATAACAGCTTATGCTAATAGGTGAGAAGCGGATGAGCCTCTACTTCATTTTCACTCAATTATAGCATATTATTTTAATTAAGTCAAATACTCAATTTATTTTTTTACTAGCTGAGAATTGCAAGGTTAAATGCACGGTTTTTCTAAAAAAATTGTCCTCTGTTTATTTATCCAAAATTTTACATAAAAATAAATGATCTGCTTATCTATAATAATTATATATCAATACTTTAAATAATAATTCATTTGTTTTCCCTACAAATACTCAAAATATATTTTTTAAATCTGTCAAGGACGTGCGATAGCACGGGCAAAGCCTTTATCCTTGTACTGATCTAAAAAATATTTTATAATCTTCAGCTAAGGAAAACAATTAAAATTGTATCTGATTTTACTGTGGTATTTAGAAT